>JAAYJR010000486.1 GCA_012522835.1 Bacteroidales bacterium | reverse complement strand
GTGATAAAAAATTCTGAAAAGATAGATAGTACAAAAAATACACAGCGCAGTCCATTCCGGAGCCTGAAGCTGCAATATTGCAGTTTGAATTGACTTCAGCATTAATTACAATTAATAAATATTCGCCAAAAATGTAAACAATCAACTCAATTTCAAAATTAATTTACAAAAAACAACTATTTTATATAATAGTTATATTTGACCTCCTTTTTAGACGAGAGCTAATGATTTTTAAGTTAATATCAACAACAAATGATTCCGGTGCAAGGGCAGGAATCATCACTACAGCCCACGGGAACATTCATACACCCGTTTTTATGCCGGTGGGTACAGCCGGTTCTGTGAAAGGCATTCACACACGTGATCTTAAAAGCGATATTAAAGCCGGCATAATCCTTGGGAATGCTTACCATCTCTATCTGCGTCCCGGAATACAGGTTCTTGAGGAAGCAGGTGGCCTTCATAAATTTAATTTGTGGGAGGGTCCCCAGTTAACCGACAGTGGAGGTTACCAGGTTTTTTCATTGGGTGATATTCGAAAGCTGAGTGAGGAGGGGGCAAGGTTCCAGTCACATATAGATGGCTCTTATCATATTTTTACACCTGAAAAGGTAATTGATATACAGCGTTCAATCGGTGCTGATATAATCATGGCATTTGATGAATGCACTCCCGGGGATGCTGATTTTGAATATGCAAAAAAGTCAATGGACCTTACACACCGGTGGCTGAAGAGATGTTTTGAACAGTTTGAAAAAACGGAACCTCTTTATGGGTATCCCCAGTCACTTTTCCCCATTGTGCAGGGAGGTACTTTTCCTGCTTTGCGTAAAGAAGCTGCCACTCATGTCAGGGGCTATGAATCTGACGGATACGCGATTGGCGGTCTTTCTGTTGGCGAGCCGGAAGAGGTGATGTACGAAATGACTGAAATTGTTACGGCAGAACTGCCGGAAAATAAACCCAGATACCTCATGGGAGTGGGAACTCCGGTGAATATACTCGAAGCAGTTGACCGGGGTATAGATATGTTTGACTGTGTTATGCCTACCCGGAATGGAAGGAATGGTATGCTTTTTACATCTGAAGGGGTTATAAATATCCGCAATCAAAAATGGGCACATGACCATTCCCGAATTGACGAAAACGGCACTTCATTTGTAGATGGTTATTCAAAAGCATATCTGAGACATCTGGTTGTTTCGAATGAAATGCTTGGCGCCCAGATAGCCAGTCATCATAATGTGGCTTTCTATATGTGGCTGGTAACAACAGCACGGCAAAAGATTATTGAAGGGGATTTTAAAAGCTGGAAAATGGAGATGGTACAACAATTAAGTAAAAGGTTATAATGAAGTTTTATAAAACCATTGATATTTATATTACAAAAAAGTTCCTGGGTACTTTTTTTTATGCTATTGCATTGATATTAAGTATTGCGGTTGTTTTTGACATGTCAGAAAACCTGGATGAATTTTTATCAAAGGAGATTTCCTGGTCAACTATTATTTCTGAATATTATCTCAATTTCATACCATACTTCGCCAATCTTTTCAGTCCGCTTTTTACCTTTATTGCTGTGATATTTTTCACTTCAAAAATGGCCTATAACACTGAGATAATTGCCATTATCAGCAGTGGAGTTTCGTATGGCAGGCTAATGAGGCCTTATCTGGTATCTGCCCTGCTGCTTGCGGTCTTTTCCTTTGTTCTAGGTAATTATATAATTCCTCCGGCAAATCAGACGCTTAACCAGTTCAGACAGTTTTATATTGATAATGTCAGGCAGACAGTGTCTGATGAGCGTAATATCCACAGACAGATAGAACCCGGGGTTTTTATATATATGCAGAGTTATAACCCGAGTAATGTAGGGTACAGATTCACCATTGAACATTTTGAGGATTCCAAGCTTGTGGAAAAATTAACTGCTGAGAATATCAGGTGGGATGAGGAAAGCGGCAAGTGGATCCTTAATAACTGGTGGAGGAGAAAAATTTATGATACCCATGAGGAGATTGAGAAGGGTTATCGCATCGACACAACACTGAATATGACTCCCGATGATTATAAAATTGTTAAAAATGAAATGGAAAACTATCCGACACCTGCCTTAAAAAGAGAGATAGAAAAAATGAAGATGAGGGGGGTCAATACTGTTGAATGGGAACTTGAAAAACATAAACGTGTTGCAGGACCGTTTTCTGCGTTTATCCTGACAATCATAGGTGCAGGAC
>JAAYJR010000077.1 GCA_012522835.1 Bacteroidales bacterium | reverse complement strand
TTCAAAAACTGAACATTTTTCATATTTTTTGAATAAGAGATTTCAAGCATGGCTGCCAAATTATCTATGGCTGTAATTTGAAATTAATCTAAATAAATTGTTGTATAATGAAAATATGTTTATTATATCTATAAGTAATTTAAAGGAGGGATATAAAATGAAAGAACAAATGAACTTATACGATGAAGCCCATTGGCAGGAAGCTTCGGAATATGGAAGCGGCGCAGAAAAAAAGACGTTGCGCGATGAAAACGGTAAAAGGACAATTTTACTCAGACTTCCTAAAAATTTTCATATGGCAGACCACACACATGTTACTACAGAACAGCATTTTATTCTGAAAGGAGAATACATGAGCGAAGGTAAGATTTATCGCGAAGGAGATTACCAGATTTTCAGCGAACATGAAAAGCATGGGCCTTTTGATTCGAAAAAAGGAGCTCTGGTGTTGGTTGTCTGGGATCCGTATTATCCTAAAAATTAAATAATCATGCTCATTGAAATCAACAGCGGAAAAGAATCGAACAAAACAGGTGTGTTACCTGAAAATGCCATAACGCTGAGTCAACAAATAAACAATTTGAGCAATCTGCAAATACCGGACTTAATTACTATGGGGCCGAGTTTTGGAAATTTGGAGGATGTGAGAACGTATCTTAAAATTACAAAAGTCCTGTTTGAACAAATCAAAATGCTTAAAATTCCCCGTGTTGAAATGCGTTACCTCCCGACCGGCATGAGCAACAGTTACAAAATTGTGATTGAAGAGGGTGCCAATATGGTCAGAATAGGAACCAAATTATTAGGCACCATAAATTCTTAAAGAGCAGGCCAGATTGCCTGAAACCGTTAAATAAATTACGAAATGGGAACGAATAAAGAATTGGCTGAATCTGTTAACCGGCTCAAAAAGCAACGAAATGCCGTTATCCTGGCCCATGTTTACCAGCAGGGCGAAGTGCAGGATATCGCGGATTACGTGGGCGACTCGCTGGACTTGAGTAGAAAAGCGGTTCAGACAAATGCCGATGTAATAGTTTTTTGCGGTGTCCAGTTTATGGCAGAAACCGCCGCTATCCTCAATCCGCATAAAACAGTCCTGCTTCCCGATAAAAATGCCGGTTGCGGTTTGGCCGATATGGCAACTGCACAACAAGTTTCCGCGATAAAAAAGCAGGATCCTGAACTAAAAGTAGTCAGCTACGTAAACAGCTCGGCTGAGTTAAAAGCGGTATCTGATATCTGCTGTACTTCTGCCAATGCTGTAAAGGTAGTCAATTCGTTGAACAGCACTAAGGTACTGTTCGTTCCCGACAGAAACCTGGGTTCACATGTGGCCGAAAATTCGGACAAAATCATTCAGCTTTGGGATGGATATTGTTATGTACATGAGCAAATTACGTTAAATGACCTGATAACTTTACATGACGAACATCCTGATGCAGCAATTATCGTTCACCCGGAATGTACGGCACCAGTGAGGCACCTGGCCGATTTTACCGGCAGTACTTCGCAAATGTCGCGCTATGTTAAAGAATCAAAACAAAAAGAATTTATAGTTGGTACAGAGATTAATTTTGTTTACCGGTTAAAGGCAGACAATTCCGGCAAATTGTTTTACCCGGCAAACACGCTCTGTGAGGGGATGAATTTAATTTCTCTTGAAAAAATAAAATGGTCGCTCGAAAATATGGAATACAAAGTCATGGTACCGGACAAAATTAGAGCGGGGGCTAAAATTGCCCTGGATAAAATGCTGGAGGTTAAATGAAGGAAGCAGTTTTATATCAGAAACTTGAAAGGAGCAATGTTCAATGTAACCTTTGTGCTCACCGATGTGTGATTCACCCCGAAAAATCAGGTATTTGCAAAGTTAGGGAAAATATCAACGGTGAACTTTATACAAAAGTGTATGGGCGTGCTATTGCCCGGCATATCGACCCGGTTGAAAAAAAACCATTATACCATTTTTACCCGGGCACCAAAGCTTATTCATTTGCCACACCAGGATGTAACTTTCACTGCAGGTTCTGTCAAAATTGGGAAATATCCCAGGTTTCCAGCGAAAGTATTTTGGAAATGGGGCAAAAGATAACACCAGAACAAATAGTTGCGAATGCAAAATACTCCGGCTGTAAAAGCATAGCGCATACTTACACTGAGCCGACGATATTTTTTGAATACAGTTTTGATGTTGCAATCATAGCGCATAATGAGGGACTTAAAAACATTTATGTATCAAACGGTTATATGACTTATGAGATGCTGGAAATGATAGGTCCGTATCTCGATGCCATTAATGTCGATTTGAAAGCTTTTAGGGATGAAACATATCGTCGAATAATCGGCGGACGCTTGCAACCTGTGCTCGATAACCTGAGAAAAATAAAGCAAAAGGGAATCTGGCTCGAGGTTACCAGTTTAATTATTCCGGGAATGAATGATGATCCGGAAGAAATTCGCGACATGGCCAACTTTGTGGCGAAAGAACTGGGTGAAGATGTACCCTGGCATATCAGCAGATTTTCCCCTGCCTGGAAAATGGAAAATGTGCCGGCCACCCCTCTAAAAACATTGCATTTTGCAGAGGCAGCAGGATTTGAGGCAGGCCTCAGGTACGTTTATGTCGGGAATGTTGCATCAAACAAAGAAGCTACCAGATGCCCTGCATGTGGGCAAGTATTGATTAACCGGATGGGATTCGAAATTTTGAAAAATAAAATATATAACGGACGTTGTCCCAATTGCGGAACGCAAATATCCGGTGTAGGATTAGGATAAAAAATTTTAAAATAATGATGATGAAAAGATTAAAAACCAATATCCCCTGGTTTGAAGAATTTTTACCTGAAGGCATTTTGATCCCTTCATCAACTTTAATCAGTGGTCCGGGAGGAACAGGAAAACCACTTGTGGAATTTGCTTTTGTTGATGCATGGTTAAAAGCCGGCGGTTCCTTAATCGGTATACCGTTGCAATATCCGTCGGGCGAACTGGTGCGAATTGCCATGCAAAAACTCTACGGAACGCACCTGGAAAATTACGAGGGAAAAATCGCTTATATTCAGTTCGAACCTTTTACAAACAGAAGTATAATTATCAACGACAATACAGTCAGGGCAAATGTTATAAACCCTGAAATATGGGACGAAGCCATTGAAAAAGCCGAAAGTTTGGTCGATAAAACCGATTTGGGAACCATGGTTTTCGGTTCGGCACTGAACCTGTTGCTTTTTTCCAAAACATACAAAAAGAGCATCCTTGAAAAGTTAAAAAACATACTTCAAAACGACAAAAGCCGGATGTATGCTTTTGCAGTGAGTACCAGCGCGATGGCCAATGAAATTAAAACACTGGAAGAAGTGGCAGACAACCTGATGTTAACACGTATGGAAAAGCCCATGAAACTTTTTTTGAAAATTGAGAGAATGAAAAGTGTTGAATTCTCAACAGGAGAAAAAGAAGTTCCTATTTCGGCAGAATTACTTAAAGAAATCAATGAGATTGCAGAGGCTACCCGCATGACAAGAATTCCGGAGATTATGAAAATTTAAAATAGCAAAGAAAAAATGAAACGACCATGAATAAAAATTATTCACACAGGAGTATGACTATAAATTTCATGGGAGTTCCATCGAATACCTTTAAAAATTAACAATTATAATGAGATGAAAATTACAATCCTTTATGACAATACCCTGTTTCAAAACAACCTGAAATCAGACTGGGGATTTTCCTGCCTGGCAGAGGCACATGGCAGGACGATTCTTTTCGATACCGGGGCAAACGGCACCATATTGCTGGAAAACATGAAAAAACTGAATATACAACCATCATCCGTTGACGATGTTTTCATCTCTCACGCCCACTTCGACCATGTAGGTGGTCTTTCATCTTTTCCTGACAAGAATTCTAATGTAACCGTTTTTGTTCCGGTTTCATTAAGAGGAATACGCAACGCCAAAAAGGTTATTTACGTGGATAAACCTATGATACTGTATGAAAATTTTTATTCGACCGGAGAACTTGAAAATATAGAACAAGCGATGGCAGTAAAAACCGAAAAAGGGCTGGTTCTTCTTGTCGGATGTTCACATCCCGATATGAAAAACATCATGGATACCGCTTCGCAGTTCGGGAAAATTTATGCTATTATTGGCGGATTACACGGATTTGATGATTATGAATTGCTTAAAAGCCTGGATGTAATTTGCCCCACACATTGCACCCAACACATTGCCGAAATTAAAGCTCTGTATCCCGAAAAATATATTGAAGGCGGGGTGGGAAAAATCATAGAACTATAAAAAAATTCAGTGATGAAACGACCGTTTTTTTAATTCGTTTATAGCTTCCCCAAACTTTTGTTCTCCTACGAGTTCCCGAATTCGTAAAAAATTTGCTTCAATTTCATTGTCGTTATTAAGCATCGGTGCCATTTTTGAAAGCAGTGTTTAAAGCCTCCTTTATTTCACCTTTTTTGAAAAAAAGTTTTACCCCCCTTACTTTGAGCCTTTCAATTCTGTTTTTAACGAAGATGGACCTTGCATACACACTATCAAGAGCCCGCACCTTTTTAGAATCCCGAAATTTTCCTAAAATCCTGGACCATTATATTTTTTAAAGATGGATTATACAAAACCGCAGAAGGATGCCGCAACGGATAAATTTTTTGCCCGTTACAATCAATGAGTTTCCCTGTAAGATCGGACGATGATATGTTTTCATTGCAAAAACGATTCAGAATATACTTTGTGGCGTGATATCCCAAAGGAATCAGAAATTCCGGTTTTATAATTTCAATTTCCTGTTCCAGGTATTTGCCACATAATTCAATTTCATCGCTTTTGGGTTTCCTGTTTTTGGGGAGCCTGCATTTTATCAGGTTGGTCATATAAACCTCATTTCTGTGCAGGCTAATTTCAGAAAACAACTCATCAAACACCTTCCCTGTGGGACCAATAAACATTTTACCTGCTTTGTCTTCCATTTCCCCTGGTGCCTGTGCGATAAAAAAGAGCCGGGCATTTACGTTCCCTTCACCACAAACAGCATGTATTCTTCCGGAACTTAGACGACAGCGATTACACGCTCTTATGTTGTTAATTAGCTCTTTGAGTTCTTCATATTTGGCAGAAATATCGCTCATATAAATCTCCTGATTTATAAATTTTCAATGTATTCCTTTTCATTTTTAACATTGTTAAGCACTGCTTTTACTTCAGCAACCAGGTTGTCAGGGTTATAAAATTACCGCCGGTTTATTTGAATTTTAATTGCTTTTATCACCTGACAGTAAATACACGGATAGGTAAAAATTTTATATGGAATGTTATTTACTCCCAGACTTTTTCCTAACCTTCAGGAGGATACCAGACCAAAAATTTTTCGTTCCATGATATTTTTAACTATTTATATCCCATTTCAATTTCAGCATATAACAGCAAAACAATCATTATTCACAAATGTTCATTACTTCAAACTTTTAATTCATAAAAATCAACTGATTGTATTATTTTCCAAATATAAAAACCCAAAAAAAGTTTAATCATTTCACTTCAAAACACTATTCCGGTTAGAACAAGTAATAAATCCTCCAAAATGTTGTTTGCTTTCCCTGTCCGAAATATTGTGGTGTATAAAAACAAAAATTAATGGCGGTCACATTATTGCCGGTAAGAGGTATCGTTAAAAACCGGCAGCAAAAAATAAGGTTTTATAATAACTTTGTTAGTAAGCCTACTATGCCGGTTTTGGGCTTATTGCCAACGGTAAATTATTTGTTTACCGTAACCTGATGTAACTGGTAAAACAAACAAGTGTTATTTTTTAATTTGCTTGTTTATTAAGAATAAAGGATTTAATTTAGTAGCTGCTTTTGAAAAACTAATAACATTTCTTTTTAGATTCTCTTTTTTTATAAAACTGATTATAGTGGATTGTAGTGTATTTGTATATGATACAACTACTATGGGTAAGTTTAGGAAATAATAAACTAATAAGGATGTATAAAAAACAACCTTCAGAAATTTAAGTAAAAAAAATTAATTATTAGAAATGAAAACTAAAATTGATTTGTTGGTTAATATAATAGTG
>JAAYJR010000064.1 GCA_012522835.1 Bacteroidales bacterium | reverse complement strand
GCGGTATACATTCTACGGTAATTTTTAGATTCGAAGGTATTCTTCAGATATGGTTTATCGTTTTGTGTAACATATCCTGTTGAAGCAGGGATACCCTCAGCCCTGAGTGCCTTCAAAAAATCTGCCCTGGTCAGTCCGTGAAAAGACTCCTCTTTATATCTTACCGGAAATTTCCATGCTGAAATTCTGGTAACATTCCTGACCTCAGTCTGCAAGTAAAGTTTCAATGTTTTCAATTCCAAATAACCGGATAAAATGTTAATTTTGCTAATGACCCTGATGTTCATGGTCCGAAATTTACTGGTAATAAAAATCCAGCCAATTGAATGGCAGGGGCTTATCTGAATTTTTAGATGTATTTCAATTAAAAATTCATATGTATGTTGTTAATAATCAAATATTTATCTATTTTTTATCATATACTAATCCAAGTTTTATGAAAAATCTCAAAATAGCTATGCTTACTTTAATGGCAGCCATGTTTGCCATAATGTTGTCTTGTTCTGATAACAGGGAATTGTCTGTAAGTGACTTCAACTTTGACGGCCCTCTGGGATCTGACGGAGCGACAATAGAAAAACTGGGTAAGAATTATTTCAGGGTAGTGCTGGGCCATGCCCCTAACCAACCTAAGTGGAACAATAAACTGATTTTTGAAATCACAGGTAATGCTAAGGGCAATGAACTTGTTCTGCTTGTCGAAGGGCCTCCACGGTTTGCAATGAACGAATATTTCTATTCCTGGTCATACGATATGGAGCACTGGAATCCGGTTCACTGGAAGCTGGGTTACAAAGAGAGCCCCGAAAAAGATACTCTTGTCTTTCCTGTATTTCAGGAAGATAAAGTGTGGGTGGGACACCAGGTTCCGATATCCTATGAACAGGTGGAGAATTTTCTGTCAAATATCCAAAATAATGAGGATGTCACTGTTCACAATGTAGGAAAATCGTTAGGCGGCAGAAATATATACCGGGCTACTATCACGGAAAGTTCAAGTGATGTTCCGGAAGACAAAAGGTGGGTGCACTATTTTACAAATCCGCATCCCGGTGAGCATAACGCACAGTGGAGAATGATCGGAATGATTGAATGGCTGCTCAGCGACAAGGGAGCTGACATGAGAAACCGCTCCATTTGCCATTTCGTGATGATGATGAGTCCCGATGCTCCTCATAACGGCTGGTACAGGGTGAATGCCCAGGGTGTTGATATGAACAGGAGTTATTTTCCTGAAGGTTCAAAAGAGGGTGAACAGGCTCATGAGTCATATATTCTTCAGCGTGACCTGGAAGAAATTATGAAGTCTGAAACGCCGGTAACAACGCTCTGGGGAATGCATACATGGGGTGGTATTGTGGAACCGTTGTTGTACTTTGTACAGGACGAAAGACTTGGCTCTTGGACGGAGTGGAGAGACATGACTGTCGAACTTGATAAAAACTCTCTTATCAAACCATTGAAACTAAGGGAAGGAAGTTCATCATACGGTCCAATAACCTGGGAGGCAGGCCCCCATCATCAATTTGGAATCACCGCAATACTGTGCGAGGGAGGCGGTGCAATATATACCAAAGAGGAAAATAAGGAGTCTGGCAGAATACTGATCGAAGCTCTTGGCAAGTACTATAAAGGTACGAAAGAATAAATTTCCGCAAAGACCTTAAAGATGTTAAATATCAAATTTATTTCTATTCTATTTTCAGCATTGCTTTTTGGGGCATGTCACACTTTAAAAAAAACAGCCGGACCGATAAAACCATGGACTGAAAATCAATGGTTCTGGGAGTATAAGGACGAACCGGTAATGCTTTTGGGTGCCAGCAGTGATGATAACCTGTTCCAATGGCCCGCAGAAATGCTTCTGCATCATCTCGATTCAATGAAAGCGGCCGGGGCCAATTATGTCAGGAATACTATGAGCGACAGGTCCGACAGAGGATTTGAACTTTATCCCTATAAACAACTTGATAATGGCAAATATGATCTTAACAATTGGAATGACAACTACTGGGATAGGTTCCGTTTCTTCCTTGAAGAGACCGCTAAGAGGG
>JAAYJR010000256.1 GCA_012522835.1 Bacteroidales bacterium | reverse complement strand
TGTCGATCAGGTTAAATTCATATTCCTTACCAACAGGGTCGGTGTACACCATACGTACAGCCGATGCCTTGATGGTAACGCCCTTTTCCCGTTCCAGGTCCATCGAATCTAGCACCTGCTCGGTCATATCACGGTCAGAGATCGTGCCCGTCAGTTGCAGCATCCGGTCAGCCAGGGTAGATTTGCCATGATCCACATGGGCAATAATGCAAAAATTTCGTATATTTTCCATAAGCGATTCAGTATAGCTTATTATACCGTCAACGGGTATGAGCACATTGGTCGTAGTTGGTGGACCATGGAAGATTTACTTGCCAGATTTGAAGCCTCTGTAAAGGCCAGCATGCAAAACCAGAGAGTGTTGTAAAGGTTGTCTAACCTTGAAAGTCAAAGATGATAAAAGCCAGATTATCTGATACGTAATCTCTCTTCACGAAACATAAAGCACGCATGATTTGAGTTGAAGTAGAAGACTATCCGGCTTCCATTGAAGTTTGAGGTATTGTTTTAGATTTAAAGGTGTACATAATAAGAAAAACTAATAGCCCCAGATAAACGAGAGCCATAATTCGGAAATCAATAATTGGACCAAATTGAAAAAGAAATGGATAATAAGCGTTCACATTTATGAACCAAATTAACAGCGGCACGAAGTATTGATTTGGAACTAAGAAAAAATAGAGAACAGCAAGTATGTCCGCAGTAAACATGTATCTTTCATGCATCGAAGGCAGAAAAAAAGTACAAATAATTACGGTTATCATTGCGATAGAAATGTAATCAGCAGGCTTTAGTTTGATTTTTGTCGAAGAAAGTAGAACATAAAAACCGATCAATACAGCAAAGCTTATAAAGATTCCCGAACGGTGAAAGTATTCATAATTATCGGGTATAAGACTATAGATGTTGGAAAAGTTCAAAACAAGTGATTTATACTGCCCAATTTGGTTAAAATAAACTGAAAACAGATCAGAAATTGGCTTGCCAAGTGCCCATGCGGGAAGAAAAACCACGAAAATTGTCAACGGAATAAGCAGGAAATTTAACCCAGAAAATTTTCTTTCCTTGATATAAAACAATACAAGAACAGGCAGGAAAAAAATTGCTTGGAGTTTAAATGCCAAAGCAAACCCAAACGAGATAAACGAAAGAGTATATTTATTTTTGATGAGTAGGTAGAGGGAAAGAACAATAAAAAATGTGTGAATTATGTCACATTGACCCCATACTGCCCCATTCAAAATTAAAGTCGGAGCAAATAATACCAAACCATATCCAAGATAGGGGAGGTAACTCTTTTTATTGAGTATAAATATATTCCGAATAATCAGCATGACTATGATGGCAGTTGCATATTCAAAAATGAAAGAGACTACTTTAATTTTTGCGAGAAGCGAAGCAGGTAAATAAGTAAGAAATGCCAAAATATATAGATAAGCAGCATTGTAGTCACTATCCAGTGTGGCTATGCCTTTAAACCCTCCATTTTGTTCTAAAAACTTCCCCCAGGGTTCGAGAAAATGCAGGAAATCTGTAGAATTATAGATGCGTAGATCGTTTCTCAATAAGAGACTTGAGATGGTGATGAATATGAACAGCCATAATTGTCCATTATCTTGGTAAAAATCTAAAAGTTTACCCTCAAATCTACTCATCTTAAGTAAGATATTTTTACCCATTACCAGCTCCAAATCTAAATTTTAGTATTGAGATAGAACAGATATAAATCCTTCAGTCTAATTTCCACATGCTTCCTGAGTGCGTAATGTTGTTAGAATAGAGCGATCATTCATGCTCAAAATCTCGGAAGCGAGTAACTCCTTGGCAATTGTGCACCAATGCCCAATTATTTCCGGGAATTCAAGCGTCAATTGTTCCTTTAGGGTAAGAGCGTTCGAAGAATCGCTTTGTTGGAGCCACGCTTCAACCAATATTCGATACTCGCTGCCATTCAAGGGTTCAAAGCCTTGATGTTTTGCTTCCTCGTAGTAGTCAATAACTGCCTCCCATTCACCTGATTGGCGGGCAAGGTCTGCTTTTTCATAAAAATAGCACCATTGATGGGTATTTTCCGCTCCAAAATATCGCTCAGGAAGGCTGATTGGTTGCTCTGGTTCAGGTATGACCAAATCGAGATTCGATGCTCTTGCCAAAGCTTGCCAGTTTTCCTGCCCATACTGTAAACCTGGTACAGCCGGAACAACCCCATCTGAGAGGACCTGTAAG
>JAAYJR010000506.1 GCA_012522835.1 Bacteroidales bacterium | reverse complement strand
CCCCGGCCGGAAAGAAAATTTTTCATTGACCAGATCATGGAAAGGAATCCTGCATTTTCGGAACTTCTCAGAATAAAGCCCGGTATCACTTCATGGGGACAGGTTAAATACGGTTATGCCTCGGATGTTGATCAGATGCTGGAAAGACTTGAATATGACCTCTATTACATCCGTAATAAGTCGCTGTTACTTGATATAAAGATATTATTCTGCACAACCGGTACTATTCTCAAAGGCAAGGGACTGTAAGAATCAGATTTTCAATTACGCTCCTTTATTTTCTTCAGATATTCAGCAGGTACGTTTAAGAATTCCTGATAACTATGAGGGCCCGGAGGACCTTCATTAAGCTCTGAGTGAGCAGCAATCCGGATTGTAACCTGCCCATCAGTTATTACTCTGCCAGAAACCGTATCACCCGAATTAAAGCACTTTTCTCTGATTCCGACAACTCCGCCAACAGTCACCATATCACAGTATGGTTTTATGAAGACATAGCTGTTCTCTTTTCCGGATTTATTCTTTTCACAGTTGATAAATCCGATAAGAAAAAAAAAGAGCATAAGCAGTTTAAGTGTTTTCATAATAATATTGTGTTAAAGAAAGGTTGACAATTTCCACAACGCGGATATTTTTTTGTCCGGACGGCTTTTCAATTACAGCATGATACTGACTTCCCTGCTCTTTTTTATATATACGCTTTTACCGGTTAAAACGCTGCAACATTATTAAGCCTTTTTGTATGAATTACATGGTTTACCGGTTAAATTTTATAATAAACTCTACGGCATAAAACCTCTTTAGTGTTATTCAACCACGAATGTCGTGCTGTATTCTTCCTCTCCTGTCTTCAGGTTTACATAGTATATACCCCTTTGCCATCCCGATACATTTATCTTTATCTCCTTGTAATTATACCTGTTAACAAAAACAGGTGTGCCTGAAGGGTTATAGATAGTTACAACGTATTCATTCGCACTAAACAAGTCTCTTTCTGCATATTCCTTATATTTCCTGTCACCATAATCTATCCCGAGTGTGATTTCATTGTTTGCCGGGTTAGGATAAACCCTGAGCAGCCCTGATACTACTCTTACCGGATAATTAAAAGCAGATGATCCACAACCATTTGTCGTATAAAAACTGATAGTGCCGAATCCGGGAGAAATACCCTTAATGTAAGCATCCGCGCGGTAAACGTGAGAACTTTCAAACTGAAGCTTATTGGTAACAGACCAATCATAATAATAAATACCATACGATGAAATATCCATTGGTAAAATATCAGCAACATAATGTTCTGTGCTATTAAGAACAATTGATCCGGGACCACTTACATCGAAAAGCGGTGGCAGCGATAAGGCTGCATAAACTGTTTTTTGTGGTAATATTATGTTGCCGCAATCCGTAACCAGCGTAGCTCTTACCCACGTGCTGCTACTGCTGGTTGACGTCGCCGAGAATGTGCACGTGGAGGTATTCTGCCCGGAAGTAACTGTTAAGTAAGGCCCGCATGTCCAGATAATTGAAGAAACAGGCGGAAGATTTTCAATCGTGAATGCGGTCCCCGATGAGCAGACACCTGATGGGCCGGTGATGGGACCTGCAGTTGCTGCGAGATTTGGTTCGCCGACTGCCGTGTATGCTACATAAGTCGATGCAGGCGCTGCCGGAAACCATTTGTTAAGAGTCTGCCCCGCAAGATTATATCGAACATAATAGGTGACATACTCAAGGTCAAAACCGGTATTGGAAACGTTAGTTATTATGCAAAAAGGTTGTCCGCCGTTTGGATTGCCGTAACTCAGGCTTTTACTTTGCCTCTCCCGCATCCATACCTGTGGTATTGAGCAGAATGGCACATCAAAAACAACATGTTTGGTGATCTTGTATTGATCGACACTGAGATACATACCGGGAGCAAGTTCCCAACGCCCGTCTATCAATATCCATTGATCCAAGGTTTGCAGTTTAACAGATGTCCCTCCGGTAGAAGTATAATGATACAATGCATTAGGCTCGTCAAGTAACTGTAAAGCGTTATATGCGTTTACTTTTCCGTAACCCGTTTCTTCGTCCCATCCTAAACCATATGATTCAATATCATCAGCAGTTATTTCAAGAATGTGTTTAACATCATCATTTGTAAGATTAAATCCTCTGTCCATTCCCTGAGAGATTATTAGTCCGGCTACCCCTGAAACTACCGGAGTAGCAGAAGACGTCCCGCCCAAATATGCGTAGCTATTATTTCTTGATGTTGTATAATAAGAACCGGGAGCGGAAACATCGATGTTGGGTCCAGTGTTAGATGTTTCAACTCGTTCCAAAGAATTATTAGTTTGTCCGACACCTATAACCTCATAAAATCCAGCCGGATATTCGATGGGATTGCCCTGCTGATATTCATTTCCCATAGCTGCAACCAATACTACATTATTATCATACGCATTGGAGATCGCATCATATAATACCGACAATTGCTGAGTAACAACGGCTAATGTATAGCCCAGCCCCGAAATTCCATAGCTCATATTTATAACATGAGCCCCATGATTAACTGCATAATCGATTGCCATTGCGGTTGAAGATGGTAATACTGTAGTAGAAAAATCGAATATGGTACCTATAAAAGGAAAGGATATACTTAAGCTTGAAACCATTTTAAGAGGCATAATTTTGCAATTCCACATGATCCCTGCTACACCTGTGGAATCATTAGTAATAGCGCCGATAGCTCCGGCAACTCTTGTCCCGTGGTCAGCATAACTCGCGGGATGATTATCAGGCAGATTATCCATCGGGTCAGAATCAAAATCTCCAAAATCGTAACCTGCTATAACCCGGCTTCTGTCACCCGGATCAAGATCGGGATGATTGTAGTCAACTCCTCCATCAGCGACCGCTATTATGACATCATTTCTGCCTCTGTTTATATCCCAGGCCGCTTCAGCATCAATATCTGCCAAAGGATTCTGGATGGATTTAAGGTGCCACTGAGATCCATTAACGAAATACGGATCATTTGGGGAAATCGATGGCTTTGCCCGCAATGGCAGCTCAATAAATGCCTCTTTTACCCCTTTTTGCTCTTTTAACAGGCATACAAGCTCTTCGGCCTCAGACTTTCCTTTGACCAATATTAATTGCCATCCTTCCAGAAAATAGCGATTATTATTTTTAATAACCGGGGTTTGTAATAAGCCTAACGAATTATACCTGTTACGGAAAATCGCCTGCGTTTCATGAACATCGTAGTGCTCGAGCAATTCCCTTACCTCTTGTGACTTCATATTACAGGTAAAGGACGTGAGGGTAGTTCCGGAAATGATACTACTGTCAAAATGAGCTATCACTCTTACATTTTCAACTGATTTCAGAACGTTCACTGTTGATTTTCTCTGAACTGAAAACACAGTAAATGCAATGCATAAAGAAACCAGGACAACAAAACCAATAATTTTTTTCATATTTTTCAGGTTAAAAGGTTATCTGGCTATTATTGGAACCATCAATATTTATCCTCCATAGAACCTCTTTGGTATAATCACTGTTGGCAAAACTGTAGATCAAAAAATCCGATCCCGGTGACCATGACGGATATCGACCATAACCCAATGTTTTTCTGTTATTGCCGTTAATATTGATCGTCGTTATTCTAACATCACTGCTCCAAGCTATTACCTCTCCGTTTGGCGACCATTTGGCAGCTCTGTCGTCTTTTT
>JAAYJR010000534.1 GCA_012522835.1 Bacteroidales bacterium | reverse complement strand
CCCGACTTGCGAATGAAAAATCAATTTATGGAATTGATGGGGCATTTGGATAAAGTAATCAATCAGAGTGCTAAAGCGCGAGAGAAATTTTGGGATAAAGCAGACAACTCATCAGTGGAGCAATGGACAGAGACAACAAAACCCTACAGGGAATATTTCTGGAATGAATTGTTAGGGAAGATGCCCCCGCCTTCTCAACCTTTTAATCCCCGCACCAGGTTAACCTATGAAACACCAAACTGGAATGGTTACTGGGTTGAGTTAGATGTTTGGCCAGAGATCATAGCAGGTGGGATACTGTTGGTTCCAAAAGATATCAAGCCAGGCGAACAACGCCCGGTGGTCGTCTTTCAACACGGTTTGGGTGGCCGACCGGAACCGCTTGTGGATCCAAACATTAATTCAGCTTATTATTCCTTTGGGTCAACATTGGCCGATCAGGGATACATAGTATATGCCCCCCAAGATCCTTATGGACTTGAAAATTTCAGGACAATCCAACGAATGGCCAACCCACTAAAAAAATCTTTATATTCAGTAATTGTCGGGCAGCATGAACAGGCACTAAATTGGTTAAAACAATTACCCTTTATTGATAAAGAACACATAGGATTTTATGGCTTGTCTTATGGAGGTAAAACAGCCATGCGGGTACCTCCAATTTTAAATGATTATTCTATTGTTATCTGTTCAGGAGATTTTAACGAATGGGTATGGAAAACAACTTCTTTAGACTTTAATTCAAGTTATATGTTAGTTGGTGAATATGAAATTTTCGAGTTTGATCTTGCCAACACACTCAATTACGCGGAAATGGCAGGATTGATAGCCCCGAGGCCTTTTATGGTTGAGCGGGGGCATTGGGACGGGGTTGCACCTGACGAGTGGGTGGCTTATGAATACGCGAAAGTACGGCGGCTTTATGACCTCATGGAGATAGGAGACCGCACAACTATCGAGTTTTTCAATGGGCCACATGAGATTCATGGAGTCGGAACATTGCAGTTTCTCAATAAGCATTTGAAATTGTCCAAAAATGTTGATTAATAGCTATTTTTGTGCTTTATTACAATTAAAGAACAAACTTAACGAAGTTGAATAAATTAAAACATAGAAAGAAGATATGCCCGGTAAAAGTATTGTAAAGGATTTAATTGCATATATCATTATATTGACAGGGGTATCAGGAATATTAACTGCCGGAAAAGCAACAGGTGCACAACTTAGAGCAGGAGTTGCAAAGGTGGATATTACCAATACAGGATCCTATGATGTTATAAATGACTCATTGTATGTGAAAGCATTGGCCCTTGAATACGGGACGATTAAAGCCGTTATCATCACCGTGGATGCTGTAGCCATAGGGGGCATTGGTTCGATAGGTGATAATTATCTTGAAGAGGTAAGATCACAAATTCAAAATGAACTCAATGTTAGTAAAAAAAATATTCTTGTTAATGCCAGCCATTTGCATAGTGCGGGATATAATGTATGCCCGGATATTGCAGAACGTACTGTAAAAGCCGTTAAAATGGCCTGGCAAAACCGGGTAGCAGTCAACACAGGAGTTGGCAGAGGTTATGAGAACCGGATTACGGAAAACCGGAGGTTCATGCTCAAAAATGGTAAAGAAGCAGACATTCGCCATGCCTATCCTATGCCTCCGGATGAAGAAGTTGTTGCTATAGGTCCGGTTGACACTGAAATTGGTATATTACGTCTTGACAAGAAAAACGGAGAAACACTGGCCGTTATATATAATTTTGCCGGCCATCCCTACCAAGGGGTACCAAATAAAGGAGCCACAGCCGATTTTCCCGGATTTGCATCAAAAATAATTGAAGATAATCTAAATGAGGGCGCAATTGCCTTGTTCATTCAGGGATTTGGCGGTGATATATCTACAGTGCTTTATAAGGATTTCAATAATCCGCGCGATGCTGAAACGCTGGGAGATATGTTGGGTATTAGTGCTATGTCCGCTATTAGGAATATTGAAACGGTTAAAGAAGGTGAACTGAAAGTTATAAACGAGGTGATTAAGTTGCCTCGCAGGACAGATTTTCAGGAGAAGATCGACCCTATGCAGGCTGAAGTTGACAGACTCCTTAAATCTCTGAGGGGAACCAGCCTTAATTTTAAAACTTTCTTTCCGCTCTATATAAAATATAATCTGTTTGAAAAGTATCCGTCATACTATTCCCACAGATATCTTCATGAAAAAATGACGGGGAATGAATCATTGAAAAATCTGGACGCTGCGAACAGACGGAATATGGATAAATATCTGAAAAATTTATATGCCATGGATAAACTGGCACGTCTTCAGGCAAATATATCTTTATTGAAGATGCATCAAAAAATGAATGAAGAGGCTGATGAATCTACAGTTGATGTTGAGGTACAGGGAATGAGAATCGGGGATTTTATTCTGGTAACATTCCCCGGTGAGGTTTCTGCTCAGGTAGGATTGAATATTAAAAAAATGTCGCCTCATAAATATACCTTTCCTGCAGGATTTACTAATGGTTATATTTATTATGCTCCTACAGTTGAACAATACGATGGTGGAGTGCAGGAGGATTGCGATTGTTTTATTGCCCCGGAATGGCAGACGATATATGAAAAAAAAGTATCAGAGATATTAAATAATTTGTAGTTGAAATTTAATAAGATCTGAAAATGGGAAAGAAATTATTTCATAACGATGAAGCTGTTTTAACTAATAAATACACTTTATGCCAGGTAAAAATTTATCTGATAATTATTTTAACAGGTATTTTGGGTGTCACTCAGCCTGATGCAGCAAATGCAGCTAAACTTAAGGCCGGAGTTGCAAAAGTTAATATCACAAACAATGACATTGGGGGTTTAATTAATGATTCACTTTATGCACGGGTGTTGGTCCTTGACAACGGATCTGAAGAAGTGGTTATAATAAGCCTCGACACAAGAGCAGTTGGAGAAAAAGGCGGAGTGGGGAATAATTTCACTGAGAGATTGCGTAACAGGATACAGGATCAACTGAAAATTTGTGGCAGTAATGTTATGATTACTGCCACAGGTGTATCAGTTGAAAAATATATCTGTTCAGATATTTTGGAGCGGACATTCAATGCAGTAAAAAGAGCATATCAAAATATGGTGCCCGTAAATATTGGTGTTGGTAAAGCGTTTGAAAACAGGATAACCGAAAACCGGAGGTTAAAGCTTACCAACGGCAAGGAGTGGACAATCCGGCACGCCAATCCTCTTCCCCCGGATGAAAAGGTTGTGGACATAGGTCCTGTTGATCCTGAGATCGGCATATTGAGGCTTGACAAGAAAAATGGTGATCCTCTTGCTGTTCTATATAATTTTGCAGTACATCCCTATCAGGGAGTTCCGAATCAAGGCCTGACAGCTGATGTACCAGCATTTTCCTCAAAGGTGATCGAAAGTAACCTGCCGACAGATGCAATGGCGATTTTCTTACAAGGTTGCCTTGGTGATATTTCAACTGTTTTGTATAAGGACGTAAATAATCCTAAAAATGCAGAAACTTTGGGTAATATTTTGGGATTAAGCACTTTAGAGGCTTTAAAAAAACTTAAGAGATCAAAGAATAGCGAATTGAAGGTAGTCAGGGAGGTGATAGAAATCCCTTCGAGAACCGATATTCCCGAAAGGATCGCAACGCTGGAAGACGAGCAGGAAAAACTCCTGCGTTCTTTAAGAGGAACCAGTCTTAACTTTAAAACATTTTTTCCCTTATATCTAACGTATAATATTAATGAAGAATATCCCTCCTATTATTCTCACAGGTATCTGCATGAAAAAATGACCGACCGTGATGATCTTGAAAACCTTGACAAAGAGAATCGCAGGAACATTGATAAATATCGCAGGAATATTTATGCCATGGAGAAACTCACAAGAATTCAGGGTAACCTTGCAATTTTGAAGGAACAGGAAAAGAGGTTGGCCACTACAGTTGGGGAAAAGATATAATTCGAAATACAATGCCTGAAAATTGGAGATATGGTTCTTGTATCATTTCCAGGTGAGCCGGTCACGCAGATTGGACTCAATATTAAAAAGGCTTCCCCTTTTAGGAATACATTTGTAACGGCATATTCGAATGGTTTTGTGGGGTATTCCCCAATTGCTGAACAATATAAAGGGGAAGCGTTGGAAGATACTTATTGTATTATGGCTCCAGAGTGGCAGGAACTTTATGAGAGAAAAGTCCAGGAGATTTTAAGTAAACTATAGATTATTAAAATTAAATTTCAAAGTAAAATGTCTAAAAGATTAATTAATGCACAGAAATTCCCCTCAATTACTGGAATTACTTTCAACAGGTTCAGGATGCGGGATGTTATTTTTTTTATTGGGGTAATTGGCCTGTTAATTTGTGGCACAGTTGCTTCTGCCCAGCTCAAAGCCGGAGTTTCAAAAGTAAATATAACAAATATTGAAGCTTCGGGTACAGTGCTTGATTCATTGTATATTAGGGCTTTAGTTCTTGGCAACGGAAGCACCAAAGCGGTAATTATCTCGGTTGATGCGGTTGCCATAGGTAAAATAGGCTCTATCGGGGATGATTATCTTAGTAATGTCCGCTCGAGAATAAAAAAAGAATTGGGAATTGAGGGAGCCAATGTACTTGTAAACGCCAGCCATTTGCACGGTGCAGGCTACAAGGTTTGTACGGATATTGAGGATCGTACGGTTCAGGCTGTAAAAAAAGCCGCACAAAATATGGTTTCGGTCAATATAGGTGCAGGTTCCGGCTATGAGGACCGGATTACCGATAACCATATATTAAAACTTACCAACGGTAAAGGATGG
>JAAYJR010000448.1 GCA_012522835.1 Bacteroidales bacterium | reverse complement strand
GAGTTACCCCGACTTAAGACGTAGTAAGCTATATGATATCTTTGAAAATATTTAATTTTAAATCATATAAAATTAATGATAAATGTTAGTACCATAAAATTTTACCCTTGAGGAAATGCTTATGCAGGACACAAAGAAGATTATCCTGCAAAATGCCGGTTTGCTGAATATCAGGTTGAACCAGCAAGATAAGAAAGCAATTTTAGTCAAACGGTTTGCAGATACTATCCTTCGGGAACCTATGGTTGTTTTACGTCGTTTTCCATACGCTGAAATAATTAGACTCAGGGAGATGGTACATGACAAGGATCATGCTGTACCATTCCGTTTTAATCTGGTATCGGATTGCATCAGTCTTATCGGGCTCACCGATCATATAACAATTAAGGATGTCGGCTACGAGTTTATTTATCATGCGTGTAATCCTGCTTTTAATGTTGCCTGCCCCCTTAACTCTTGATCCGAAAATTACAACACCCGAAACGATATTATTCAGCGATTCATTTAAATGTTGTTTTATTATTGTTGCCAGTTGTTTTGGCCCAATCATAAAACGGAATTACGTTACATGTCTTATTTCCAATTTTGAATGTTTCATTTTGATTAAAAGTGATAATCGTGCCCTTACGAACTTTAAAATAATCCATTGCTTCCTTTAAGCCGTTAAGTTCCCTGTTCAGGTTGTCCTGGTTAAGTTGCCAGCATACCTGGTAAATCCCCTCCGGTTTTTTTTGTTGAAAAACCACGAAATCGCATTCATTTTTTTCTGCAAAATAGTAGATTTCTTTTGTTTGTCGCCTCAGGTGAAGAAACACCATATTTTCCAGCAGTCTTCCATTATCCGGTGTAAATGAGACGGAATTGTGCTGAATAAAACCGTTGTCGATACAATAAACTTTTTTGGGATTTACCATTTGTACCTTTCCTGAAAAACTGAACCGGGGAACGTAAAAGAACAAATATGCGTCGTTAAAGAATCTTAAATATTCCATTACACTGGAAGATGACCCGATTTGAAACATTTTACGGAGGCTGTTCCCTGTAAATAATTTTCCACAGTTCGATACCAGCCAGACGGCCAATTGCTGCAGGATGGTAACATTTTTAATATTGTATCGCAGTGCAATGTCTCTTATAATGATATCGTTGAACAATTGCATCAGCACTTCGGGCAACCCTGTTTTCAGGAATTCAGGGAATCCTCCTCCTGTGATATAGGTTTCGGATGAGGTTTCACCCTCTGATTGTTCGGTGAATTGCAGAAACTCCTGGTATGAAAAGGGGAAAAGCTCTTTGGATATATGCCTGCCGGTTAATTTAGTGCCCAGTTCTTTACTTAACATGGTTGCATTGGAGCCGGAAATAAAAATCCGGTAACCTTCGTCTAGCCTGAAACGGATAAAGCTTTCCCATTTGTCGATGAGTTGAATTTCGTCGAAAAACCAAACGGAAACTGAATCCTTTTCTGCAATTTCATGTAACCGGTTAAAATCATTTAAGTCGAAAGCGGCCAGTCGGGGATCTTCAAAAATGATGTATTTAGAAGGTTGCGCTATCGTAGTGTTTATTTGCTGCAACAAGGTGCTTTTGCCACAACGCCGCACACCGGTTACAATAAATGCATGAGATGTAAGATTGTCAATTCCTTTAACCGCCCGGGGAAGGGTTTTACCGGCTTTACTTAACCGCTCCCGCTGCGATATAATAACCTGTTCTATGGTTTGTTTTGTAAGCATAATGTAAAGTTTTCGCTGACAAAGTTAACTAATTTTCGTTAACAGCGAAAACATAAGTATGCAGAAGTCAGAAATCATTCGTTGGAAGTCGGATTTCTGATCTCTGTCAAATTGTTATGTTCCATTAATAAAACGGAATTGTTCAGTCAACCGAACGGTGCAAAAAATACTGCAGTAAAACCCGGTCGGCAGACAAAATAAAAGTAATATAAATTAGGAATGCGTATGCCAAGAGCACTTTCTGTACACAAAATAAACAATAAATATTTACAAAAATAATTAATCTCCGAAATTTAGGATTGAATAAAAAGTACCCCCGGATTAAGAATCGTTAATATAAACAATATCTGTTTAGGCCATATTACACCAACTACCATGATTTGGATATTAGTTTTTCCAAAACATATTCATAAGTTCATGTTGGGTGATTTCAAGTAGTTTGTTGTATTATTTCAGATCTTTAGGTAATATATTACCATCAATTAATAATTTCTCCTGCCCAAAGTTTTTGCAAGAAGATATTCCATGGAAGAACCAGTGTATTATCCATTTGCCGGGGGAAAGAATCGTTGGTTACCAATATTTGTTTTTTAACTTTATATTCTTCAGCGAATTT
>JAAYJR010000179.1 GCA_012522835.1 Bacteroidales bacterium | reverse complement strand
CGGCAATGGATAAGGCACTGAACTAACCGGCTGCTATTATCGGAGCCTTATCCCTTGCCGTCGGCTTGAGCCGACGGATTAAGAGGCATTGCTATTTGATAAAATTCTCTGCATTATTGAGCATCCGTTCGCTGAAGCGAACGGCAATGGATAAGGCACTGAACAATCATGCTGCTATTATCGGAGCCTTATCCTTAGTATCAATTACTGTAAAATGCCACATCAATGCTCTATCCCTTGCCATCTAAAGCCTGGGGAAATTTTGAACAATCATGCTGCTATGATCGGAGCCTTATCCCTTGCCGTCGGCTTGAGCCGACGGATTAGAGGCATTGCTATTTGATAAAATTCCCTGCATTATTGAGCATCCGTTCGCTGAAGCGAACGGCAATGGATAAGGCACTGAATTAACCGGCTGCTATGATCGGAGCCTTATCCCTTGCCGTCGGCTTGAGCCGACGGATTAAGAGGCCTATCTGATTTATAAGAATCTCTGCATTATTGAGCATCCGGATCAGGAGGCTGATTAAATTATTTTTGATTACATGGCATAATTTATTTAAGTTTGCATCTTGTAGAAAGATTTAATCAATGGCAAATAAATCCCGTTCCCTGACTTCGATATTAATTAAGCCTGCCGGTCCCGATTGTAACCTGAACTGCAGCTACTGTTTCTATCTTGAGAAGGCAGAATTATTTGCTGATACTGCAAGGCACAGAATGAGCAATGAGGTTCAGGAAGAGGTTTTGCGACAGGTAATGCAGCAATCGGGCGAATCTGTTTCCATTGCATGGCAGGGAGGGGAGCCCACGCTGATGGGTCTCGATTTTTATAAGAGGGCGGTTGAGCTTGAGATAAAATATGGCCACGGACAGGTGGTTGGAAATGGCCTGCAGACAAACGGAACTCTTCTGAATGAAGATTGGGCAGCTTTCCTGCAAAAGTATGACTGGCTTGTGGGACTTTCACTCGACGGGCCGGAACATATTCATGACCATTACAGAAGAGATAATGCAGAAAAAGGAACCCATAAAAAGGTAGAGAGCAATGGTCTCATGCTTTTACAAAACGGAGTTGCCACTAATGTGCTTGCCACTTTGACGGACTATTCAGTGCAGTTTCCCGGGGAGACATATAACTATTTTAAGTCGCTTGGATTTACCTGGATGCAGTTTATTCCTATTGTTGAAACAGATAAAAATGATCCTTCGCAGGCAGCTCCATTTTCAGTGACAGCTGAAAAATATGGTGAGTTTCTGTGTGAAATTTTTGATCTTTGGCTGGCCGATTTCCGGAATGGTGAACCGACAACCAATGTCAGGCATTTCGATTCGGTGTTTTATACCTATGTGGGAATGGAACCTCCCGAATGTACTATGATGAGAGAGTGCGGACCCTATGTTGTTGTAGAGCATAACGGCAATGTTTACAGTTGCGACTTTTTTGTAGAACCAAAATGGAAGCTGGGCAATATAATGGATAACCGCATAATATCTATGCTCAATTCAAAAAAGCAACAGGCTTTCGGTGCTGCAAAAGCTGTGTTACCCGGTGAATGCAGGAAATGCCCGTGGTTGACAAAATGTTACGGAGGATGTACTAAAGACCGGGTGAAGGATCCTAGGGATAACAGGAAACCAAGATTTTGCAAGTCTTATAAAATGTTTTTTGCCCATGCAGATAAAGCATTTCGGATATTGGCAGAGGAGTGGAAGAAAAAGCAGCGCGACCTTCAGGAAAAAGAACGGACCGGAGGTACCTATAATGCATTTAAAGATTTTATGAAATAAAGTAATTGATATTTATGATACAGCAGACAGAAATAGTACTTCCCCGCCTAAAAAGAGGTTATCATTTGATCACTTCATATATCTTAAAAGAACTGCCTGTCATGCCTGAAAAGGGTTTATTGCATATTCTGGTAAAGCACACTTCAGCTGGTATAACCCTGAATGAGAATGCCGATCCTGATGTTCGCAGCGATTTTGAATCATTTATGAATAAGCTGATACCGGAGAATGATCCTGTTTATATCCATACTATTGAGGGCAATGACGATATGCCGGCCCATCTTAAATCATCCATCATAGGTTCAGAAATCACAATTCCCATAACAAATCATCATCTGAATCTCGGTATCTGGCAGGGGATTTATTTCTGTGAATTCCGCAATTTTGCCGCCGGCAGGCGACTTGTACTGACAATATACAGTTAGTGCTTAATCAGTATTCCACCGGCTAAATTGTATCTTATTTCCTTTTATTTCTTCCCATTCCTTCCAGCCTGAGATCTTTCTTGATAACAGAGTCGAATTCAAGACTGTTGCCTGTTTCGACAGGTATAATCAAATCCCTGCCTTTGTTTTTCGGATCTTTGATCCTTACTGATACGGCAACAGCGTTGAATTCATTTCCTTTATAAGGTTTCAATAATCCCAGTGCCTCCTCTAAAGGAAGGTTATCGTTGATCCATCTGGCTTCATCATTCCTGTCAAGTATTACTGGTGACCGGTGATGGCCGATCTGCAGGGTCAGCGGGTTTGAAACAGTAGTGATGATTGAAAAGGAGTTTACCACTTCTGATGTTTCATTATCGATCCACGTATCCCAGATACCTGCAAAGGTAAACAGTTCCAGATTCTTTTTTGAGATAAAGTATGGCTTGTTCAACCGTTCCTTACGCGGTCCTTCAAAATATCCGTTTGCTATTACCAGGCAACGCTTCGATCTTATGGGTGTTCTGAATGATGGTTTGTTTATGATCCCCATTGTTCCCGAATAAGACGGATCGTCGTCAGGGTTATTATCTCCTTCTGACCTGGCATTGATAAGATACATCTGTTTTTTTGCCCAATGAGGCGTGAGTCCGAACCGAAATTCCTGAAGTTCTCCGGGATTGTCATTTGTAATGACATAAGCCATATCTCCTGCCGAGATATTATAGTTATCCCTTAACGTGATCTGAACAGGTTCCCTGACTCCAAAACGCTTAATGAAAAGTTCAATGTCGATTACCTGAACAAAGCGGCCGCACATAGTCCGATGTTAATATTTTAGCTTTTAATGATCTTTTTTGTTCTTTCAACCAGGTCTTTCAATCCTTCCGGAGTTCCTCCCCCGCGTTGCTCAAGAGTGAGCCAGCTTTTATAGCCGGTATTATCCAGTGCTTTCATCACAGCGGACCAGTTAACACTCCCTTCGCCGAGGTCAACATTAAATCCGGCTCTTTTACCCTGACTGTTTGCAGCTTCCATATCGAATTCTTTAATATGAACACGTGCTATACGTTTGCCAAGAATTTTGATCCACTGCTCCGGCCAACCGTAAACCATAATATTTCCGCAGTCAAAGAAGAATTTTACATACTCGCTCCTGAACTGATCCATATAATGTATAGCTTCAACAGGACTAAGCAGGAAATTATTCCATACATTTTCTATGGCGATATTTACTTTTAACTTTTCTGCCAGTGGTACAACTTTTTTTATTTCTTCAGTAGTGCGGTTCCAGCAGTCATCATAACTTACCGATTCATCAACCTTTCCCGGGACAAGAAGAACAGTGTCGGTTCCATAAAATTTAGCATCTTCAAGTGATAATTCGAGAGCTTCCCTCCCTTTATCCCTGACCGCTTTATCCGGAGATGATAATAGTGATTCCCAGTGTTTTGCATCACAAACGCTTGAGACGGGCAATCCTGTTGCTTTGCTTGCTCTCACTACTTCATTTCTGTCGAGATGGCTGTTAACCTGTACTCCGTTAAATCCGGCCTCTTTGGCGTGTTGGAATTTTTCAGATATCGTTTTGCCGGTACCTATAGTTCCCCACATAATGCCTATTTTGTAATTCCTGGCAGGGGGATTACTATGATTGGAGAGGCTGAATGCCGGTGCCGCTGATACTGCCATTGAGCCTATGAGCGTGTTTTTTACAAATCTGCGTCTGTCCATGATATATGATTTTAAATAGATATCTCAAATATAACAATAGATTTACAAGATAAACAAAAAATATAGATTCCAGAACCTGCCTTCAGGGTAAAAAAATTTTTCTCGTTTCATTTTATTGTAATATGAATACATTTACAGCGTTATTTATGGAATTCAAGTAGTATTTTTTTAAAGAAGTAAGGAATTACAGGTACTCAAAGAAAATTTAGTCCTTTTTTTATTATTCAATCAGAAATAGAATTTTATACCACTTAAATGATACTATATGCAAAACCTTGTAAAAAGACTTATCGTGTGGGCTTTTATCATAATAGTTATACTTATGATACCTTTGACAGTGATGCAGTTCACTGACGAAGTGAACTGGAGTTTGTTCGATTTTATAGTAATGGGTATCGCACTGTTTGCTGTCGGTCTTGCTTATGAACTGGTATCGGCGAGGTCTTATAAAACTGTATACAGAGTCGCCTGTGGCGTTGGACTTGCAGGAGCGTTTCTTCTTTTTTGGATGAATCTTGCTGTTGGTATTATCGGGAATGAGGGACAGCCGGCTAATTTGATGTATGGAGCCGTATTTGCTGTCGGGATCACAGGATCTTTTGTCGCGGGCTTTAAGCCACGAGGAATGGCATTTACGTTATTTGCATCTGCATTTGTCCAGATGTTAGTGCCTGTAGCTGCTCTGATTATTTGGCCTCAGGTTTCCTGGGGAGCGTTGGGTATGATACGTGTGTTTGTCTTAAATGCGTTTTTTGCCACGCTGTTTGTTATTGCCGCTATGTTATTTCTGCGAGCAGCAGGTTACAAAAATTAATACTGGATCCGGTTGACCGGGTTACCCATTTTTGGGGAGAATCCGGACTCTACTAAATAAATAAAGGGTTGCCAATATGTCACCAGTAAATTTCAGGATAATTACTGTCAGTGGTTTGAATCTGTGTTTCAATGGATAATTAACATTTATAAACAGTGAATTCTAATTAGGCACTTAAAAATTTAATTATCCTGGAGTCCCCTGCTGTTGCAACAGGCATCTTAAAACCCGGGATTCGGTTGTTAATGCAGGAGGCTATTTTATTTCAAAAGTGCCGGTGAGCCTTATATCTTTTGATGAACTGCCTGCCATTACTTCAAACTGTCCGGGTTCAGTTACCCACTGCATATTTCTATTCAGCAAGGCGGTATGTTCAGGTGTTAACCTGAAAGAAACTTTTCTCTTTTCTCCGGGCCGGAGACATATCTTTTCAAATCCTTTAAGCTCTTTAACAGGGGTAGTGACTGAACTTATCTGGTCGTTAAGGTATAATTGCACCACTTCACAGCCTGATCTGTTACCGGTATTCTGAACCTCCAGACTGACAGTGATTTCTCCGGAACTACCAGTCACAATGGGACTGATATTCAGATTGCTGTATTCAAATGTCGTATAACTTAAACCGTAGCCAAATTCCCACAGAGGTGATGCCGGCATATCGGCGTAACCGCCTCTGCGGCTGATCCAGAAGTCTTTTGACGGCATATAGTTGTAATACACAGGCAGTTGTCCGACATGACGGGGAATTGTTACCGGTAATTTTCCGGATGGGTTATAATCACCGAACAATACATCAGCAATTGCATTGCCACCCTGTTCACCACAGTTCCAAGCTTCTAAAATGGCCGGTACATTCTCTGCAGTCCAACGAACTGACAACGGCCTTCCGTTGATCAGCACAACAACAACCGGCGTACCGGTCTCATATACTGCTTTTATCAACTCTTCCTGCATTCCCGTCAGATCGAGGCTGGCAACATCAAAGCCCTCTCCGTTTGTCTTTTTGCCACTATGACTTTCTCCCACAACAACAACAGCAACATCAGCATTTTTGGCTGCTGCCGCTGCTTCTTTAATTTCGTTGAGGTCATTGTCAATGATATTACATCCTTTAACAAATGTAACCTTTGTATCTGAAGAAATCCTGTTTCTGATCCCTTCGAGAGGAGTTACAATATCCTGTAACACCGGAGTATGTGTATAATCACCCAGCTGATTTATTTCGTTATCGGCATTTGGGCCAATCACTGCTACGGATTTAATATTTTCAGAAAGAGGAAGCAGGTTATTTTCATTTTTCAATAGGACTATTCCCTCGCGGGCAGACTCTAGCGCCAGTTGTCGGTTATTATCTGTATTGCTCTCTCTGACAGCCCTTTCTTCATCAACATAAGGATTTTCAAACAGTCCCAGCATAAATTTGACTTTTAAGATCCTTCTGACTGCTCTGTCAATAGTCTCCATGGAAACTTTTCCTTCTTCCAGGTTTTCCCTGAGAGATTGTAAATACCCTTCTTCAAACCAGATACTTACATCTACTCCTGCCTTCAGGCAAAGCTCTCCGGCCTCTTTCATATCTGATGCTATTTTTTCATAGATAAGGATTCCCAGTCCGGCACCTTCACTCATTACCAATCCCCGGAAGTCAAGTTCTTCCCTGAGGATTTTAGTCAACAGCTTTTCAGACCCGTGAGCAGATTCCCGGTTAATTGCCGGATAGGTTGCCATAACTCCCAGTGCTCCGCTTTTTTTTATTCCTGATATCCAGGGCTTCAGGAAAATCTCCCTCAGCTTTCTTTCAGATATCTCCATTTCACCTCTTTCCAGGCCGCTGACCGGCTCCGACTGTCCGGGAAAATGACATAGCAGTGATATGGCTTTATCATTTGCAGAGATATCTTTACCCTGCATTCCAGTGACTATTGATTCTGCTATTTGTGAACAGAGATACGGATCTTCGCTGTATCCTTCTTCATTTCTTCCAAGTCTGGGGTCTCTTAAAGGCTCAATTACCAGGGTACCCAGAAAATGGACTCCTCTGGTCCTGGCTTCTCTGGCTGCTGTGGCATAAACATCACTTATCATATCACTGTTCCAGGTACTTCCCATGGCTATTCCTTCAGGAAAGATGGTTCCCCCGGCAGTCATCAGTCCGTGGGTACCCTCCTCAAAAAAGATAAGTGGTATTTGTAACCTGGTTTTTTCTGTAGCTCTCTTTTGCAGCTCATTCAGAAACTGAGCCTGTTCCCGGGCTCCTTCATTGAACATCCTTGCAGGCGCCCAGAAACCTCCTGCCGGACCAATGCCTTTCAGCAGTTTTCCCTCCGCAAATTTCCGGCATGCATCAATTCTTGAGTCATGTTCTTTAGCCATATTAGAGGGTACAGGTGCGTTCAGTTGTCCTATCTTTTCTTCTGTTGTCATTTTTGAGAGCAGGTCCTCAACCCGCATATCCACCGGGTAAATTGGATTTTTGTATACCGGAAGCACGGAAAATGGTTTTTCTCCTCTTTGCTGTTTAATATATGAGGCTATATTATGAACATTGTCGATCCAGATACCGTTAGCCGGATCAGTTGCGTACATACAGACTGAATCCAGAGTCGAGAGCAGAGTAGTCTGCCTTTTACTTTCATGGTCCGTTTCATGGCCTGCAAATATCAGCCAGTGACCGTTCTCTGCTGCACTTTTTATCAGCTCCAGCGCCTCTGCAAAACTTTTTCCATCCAGTTCAACGCCGTAGAGCTGCGACAGATCGCAAAATTCAGGGTCATTAGGACGTTCACTTAACCAAAGCCGTCCTGACTCAAATGATGCCGCCACCAGGGGAATATAACTTTTCAGGTTAATTCCTTTGCCAATATAAGTCTGGCCGCAGGGATAAGCAAAAGAAACAGGGGTTTTGCCTGTTTCTTTCTGAATAAAACCGGACGCGGAATCAAGCTCCACCTGCATTTCTTCCAATGTGAAATTCTCCAGTGCATTATTTCTTGAAAAAGAAAAATTTCCAGAGCAGGGATGGGTAAGAGAATGATTACCTGTTTCGTGGCCGTTGGCTGCTGCTTTTTTCCAATGCTCCGTTCTTTTTATCATCTGTGCGGGAGATACATAGAAGGTTGCTTTCACTCCGTGTTTATCAAGTAAAGGAATTCCTTTGTCGACCTGTGAAGGCCTGGCATCATCAAAGGTGAGACTAAGTCCGGCCTTTTTTCCTTCCGGCCATCTGAACCCATTTTCATTGTTTTTTGCAGAGTGAGCTGTTTTTTGAACTGCAGGTGCGGTTGTCTGGTTTTCTGAAGATGTTCCGACTACTGATGCCTGAACATGGTTAATGATCATTAACGAACAGACAGCTAATATAAGTCCTGTAAGGTTTTTATAAAGGTTCATATTAAACTTATTATTTTTAACATTTCATTTTTCCTGAAGGTATGTGATTACTGCATTGGTAAGATCTTTATCAGCTCTGGGAGTAAAGGGAGAAACGGCGGGTTCATAACCTTCATGCTGATATTCATTCTCAGCGACCAGGTAACCCATCACACCGTTGGTATAACCGAAATAGAAGGTATAAGGATAAGGAGAACTGTTCCTTACTGCATTTGAAATTTCACAAAACAGTTCGACTGGTGCGCTCCAGATTGCAATATCATCATTAATGTGAAGGAAGCGTACTGGCAGTCTGATTATTTTTTCTCCTGACAGGGTAGTCCGGGTATAGTTACCCATGTCATGGGGAAGGTCCAGGTCAGGATGCTGCCTTGTTTCGACTATCAGCTTTCCGGTTTCAAGGGTAACAGCGTCAGTTGTATGATTTATCTGGTTGCAGGCGTTGATAATTTTATCGCCGAGAAGTACTTTGAACTGGGAGAGATGTCCTGCCCGCGGGTTTGGAAATACGCTGTATATAGGGGCCAGGTTGCCGGCAGCCCCGTTAATGAAGAGCAAAGGTGCTCCGGTTTTTTCTTCAACATATCCGGCAACTATACCCGGAGCATCCCCGCTGATCACCTGGCTCTTTCCGCCCATTACAGTGCCGTGAACCGGATAGTTGGCTATGACAGCAATAGGTTCACCTTTCTCATTTTCGATTTTTAATATTCCTATTTTCCGGTCGACCGGACCATCGGGGTTCATTCCCAGTGAGGCCTTGCCGTCAGCGTCAATAGCCCGCCTGTTTATATTAGCCTGTGAAAATCCCCATGCCACTCCCAGCCTTGCCGGAACAAGGTTTTTTAATGCTTCATCAATGCCCTCTGCTAATTTTTGTTTAATCATGGTTGTATAGGCAGAGTCTTTTTCGTTCTGGTCTGCCAGTTCTCTCCGGTTGGCCATTACAGGATAAAGAATGGCCCCGTAATTAGTTGCCACCTCAGGGGCGGAGTGGGTATGTGTCAGTGACCACCAGAAGTTAAGGGGTTTTATGTTAAACCTGCTTTCAATTTCTGATGCAACATCATCGTAGAATACAGGAGAGAAAACGCAGATATCAGTAGACACCAATACAAACCGGGTATTCCCGTCGTCTAAAACTACAATCCGGTGATAGATGCTGTCGTGCACCCCTGCAGATATCCGGGGATTATAACCTCTCAGCCACTGTGGTTTGTCAGGCGTTATATTTTTTTTGACAACAGCTGCCCTGAAATTTTTGTCTGTCGGTCTGGCTGACTGCCCGGATGGCTGACTGAAAGATGAAGGGCCGGTAAGGAGCAGTAAAATTGTTATTAGTAATTTCATATGATTCAAATTAACTATTTTCAAAGTATCATATAGCTTGTCCCGATTGAAATCGGGAGAACCGTTCGTTCCTCACTCTCACAAGAAAATTTTAATCATTTTTTTTTGTCCCGATTGAAATCGGGATGCTCGTTTCATTGGTATTTATCAATTAGCAGTTAAGTCATAGCTATGTGATTATCAAATTTAAGAAATTTATTTCTGATATTTTACTGATCTTTTGATAAAAATTAATTAGTTTTACTATTAATAATAATGAATAATTAACTTAAAATCATGACTAACAGATTAATAGGAAGATTACCAAAGATAGGTATACGTCCGGTAATTGACGGACGGGAGAGAGGTGTGCGTGAGTCTCTCGAAGTACAAACCATGAATCTTGCCAAAGCGGCAGCTAAAATGATAGAGGAAAATGTGCGGTTTCCTTCAGGTGATGAGGTGGAGTGTGTTATTGCTGATACCACTATTGGCGGTGTTGCTGAAGCTGCAATGTGCGCCGATAAATTTGAGAGGGAAGGGGTAGGTGTGTCTCTTACAGTTACCTCAAGTTGGTGCTATGGAACTGAAGTGATGGACTCAAATCCTTTGATACCCAAAGCAGTATGGGGTTTTAACGGAACAGAGAGGCCTGGAGCAGTCTATCTGGCTGCAGCACTTGCCGGGTATTCCCAGAAGGGATTGCCGGCTTTTGGCATTTACGGGGCTGATGTAAAGGATGCAGGAGATAACAGTATCCCTGATGATGTCAAAGAAAAGATTTTGCGGTTTGTTAAGGCGTCGCTGGCTGTAGCTCAGATGAAGGGTAAATCATATTTGTCTTTGGGATATACCTCTATGGGAATTGCCGGGTCAACTGTAAGTACTGATCTTTTCCAGGATTATTTTGGAATGCGGACGGAGTTTGTGGATATGACAGAGGTTAAACGCCGTCTTGACGAGGGGATTTACGATGAAGAGGAATATGAGAAAGCCATCAATTGGACCAGAGCCAATTGTATTGAGGGTGAGGATTATAATAAACCTGCCGTACAGGCAAGCCGTGAGCGTAAAGACCGTGATTGGGAAACTTCTGTTAAGATGGCTATGATTTTTCGTGACCTGATGATTGGGAATCCAAAGCTGAAGGATGCCGGATTTGGTGAAGAATCTCATGGAAGAAATGCAATTACCGGAGGATTTCAGGGACAAAGGCAGTGGACTGACTATATGCCGAATGGTGATTTTGCAGAGGTTCTTCTGAATACTTCATTCGACTGGAACGGAATACGTGAGCCTTTCGTGTTTGCGACAGAAAATGACAGCTTGAATGCTATGCCTATGTTGTTCGGACACCTGCTGACCAATACAGCGCAGATCTTTTCTGATGTAAGGACTTACTGGAGTCCGGCAGCAGTGGAACGGGTGACGGGTAAAAAACTTACCGGACTGGCAAAAGAGGGGATGATCCATCTTTTAAACTCAGGGGCAACTACCCTCGATGCAACCGGACAACAAATGGATAAAGATGGCAATCATTTGATGAAGCCATTCTGGAACATCACTGAAGAGGATGTTAAGAGGTGCCTTGAGAATACCAGGTTTTGTCCGGCAAACAGGGAGTATTTCAGGGGAGGAGGTTACTCAAGCCAGTTCAAAACATCTGCAGAAATGCCGGTAACTATGTCAAGGCTTAACCTGATTAAAGGACTTGGTCCGGTGCTGCAGATCGCAGAGGGATTCACAGTTGATATTGACAGTGAAATTCATAAGGTGCTGAACGAAAGAACTGATCCTTCATGGCCTTCTACCTGGTTTGTGCCAAGGCTTACCGGCAAGGGTGCATTTAAGGATGTCTATTCAGTTATGGCAAACTGGGGAGCTAATCACGGAGCTATTTGCTACGGACATACAGGAGCAGATCTGATAACCCTGGCATCACTGCTGCGAATACCGGTTTGTATGCATAATGTCGATGAAAAATATATTTTCCGTCCCAGTGCATGGAATGCATTCGGGGAGGATAAAGAGGGAGCTGACTACAGGGCATGTGCCAATTTCGGGCCACTGTACAGATAACCATAGGCTGATGCAACCGTCGGCTAAATCCGTCGGCAATGGATAAGGCTTCGATGTATAGCAGCTGGTTAGTTCAATGCCTTATCTATTGCCGTTCGCTTGAGCGAACGGATGCATAAAAATGCAGGGAATTTTAT
>JAAYJR010000480.1 GCA_012522835.1 Bacteroidales bacterium | reverse complement strand
GGTTACTACTGAGGGAGCTAAAAATATTACCGATGATTGGGGACCGAAAATTAAAAAGCTGGTGGTGGATATCCATCCCGATAAGGCACAACGTGCCGGATTAACCAATATGGAAATTGCAATTGCCCTGAATACCGGATTGTCGGGTATGAAGATCGGTGACTTTATTGAAACAGATGAACGTATTCCTATATTCATGAAAAATGAGAACAGCGATGAACACGATATAGAAACAGTTCAGGCATTTAATATTTTTTCGTCGTCCGGGAATCAACACGTTCCTCTTTCACAGGTTGCCGATGTAAAGGTTGACTGGCAGTTTGCAAAAGTGATACGTAAAGATTTGAAAAGAACTATGACGGTTGGTGCATACCTGGAAACGGGATATAACGCTTCTGATATTTTTGAGGCGATAAGGCCCTGGATGGATGAACAAAAGGCCGGCTGGGACTTAGGCTATGACTATGAATTAGGTGGCGAGGATGAAGATAAGAGTGAAAATCTGGGTGCTATTTTCGTCAATTTACCTCTGGCATTTTTTATCATCATCCTGTTGCTGGTCCTTCAGTTTAACTCAATCCGCAAGGCTACCATCATTGTGCTGTCCATTCCTCTTGGAATGATTGGTGTGGTTGCCGGTTGGTTTATAGGCGGCACATTTGTCAGTTTCTTTGGTGTGCTTGGAGTGATCGCCCTCGCAGGAATTGTTGTAAATAATGCTATTATTCTTATTGACCGTATCGATGTGGAGATTGCTGAAAATCCCGGTGTGGACCGGCGCGATGCCATTTTAAAAGCGGCCAATAACCGGTTCAGGCCTGTGATATTAACCACATTAACTACGTCTATGGGAATGCTGCCTTTGTGGTTTTCGGGTGATTTGTTGTGGGAGCCGCTTACACTTGCCATTATTTTCGGGTTGTTTTTTGCTACTATGATTACACTGCTCTTTGTCCCGGTGCTTTATCGCCTGTTTTTCAAAGTGCCATTTAATAATTATGTGTACAGGCATGGAATTTTTAATCAGAAAGAGTTAAAAGATGTATAGTTTTCACACAACGATTGTAAAATATAGTTATATGATGTTTTTTTTAAGCTTATTTTGAATTAACATATTAATCAAAAGTTCATATATTTGATCGAATAATTTATATATTTATCAAACTGTTTTGAGTAATTCAATATTAAAAATATGGCATTAGTACAACTTCAAAATGTTTCAAAAACTTACCTTATGGGAGAAGTATCAGTTCAGTCATTGAAAGATGTGGAGCTGGAAATCAATGAACAAACTTTCGTTTCCTTTGTCGGGCCATCCGGAAGCGGTAAGACGACTTTGTTAAATCTTATCGGCTGTCTGGATAAACCCACTTCCGGTGAAATATCAGTTGACAATACACTTGTCAACCATTTTAACAGTAAGGAGGCTGCACTTTTCAGGGGAAAACACCTGGGATTTATTTTTCAAAATTTTAATTTGTTATCGGTGCTTACTGCTTATGAGAATGTTGAGTATCCTTTGATTATGGTGCAAAATGTTCCGGCAGAAAAACGCCGGGAAAGAGTTTTATACTACCTGAATGCTGTGGGAATGGCTGACCAGAAAGATAAATTTCCGTCACAGCTTTCAGGCGGACAAAAACAGAGGGTTGCAGTGGCAAGGGCACTTGTTGCCGATCCTAAACTTGTGCTGGCTGATGAACCTACTGCTAACCTGGACCATGTTTCCGCATATAAGGTAATTGAGCTGATGAGGAAAATGCAGAATGAATTGAAAACCACATTTATATTTTCAACACATGATCCTAAAATTGTAAAAGAGGCAGAGATAGTATATTCATTGGAGGATGGGAAGATTGTTAATAAACAGATTAATTAAAATGCCATGAAGAATATTTTTAAGATAGCTTTAAGAAATTTGCTCAGATACAAAAGACGTACCCTTATGACCTCATTGCTTATCATTATTGGTGTTGTAATGGTAATAGTATTCTCGGGGGTATCTGATTCATTTAAGAGTATGATGATTGGCTCAATTACTGATTCTATGCTTGGTCATATGCAGATCCACAAAAAGGGTTATGTTAGTTCTATAGAAAATCTTCCCTTGCATCTTAATATGAATGAACAGGGTATTGATCAGTTGGAATCATTGGTTAATGAGAATAAGGAAATGATTGAAGCATATTCATACCGTATAAAGTTCAGCGCTATGTTAAGTAATTACGAGGAGACAACCAATATAAGGCTGACAGGGGTATATCCTGAAATGGAGAACGCAGCATGTCCACGTCTGATGGAGCGGATCCTTGAAGAGGTACCTGACCCTGATAAATTTATTGAACCGGGAAAAATAATTATACCGGAAAATATTTCAAAGGGATTGAAGGTAAAACCAGGCGATGAGGTTGTATTGGTGGCCAATAATAAAGATGGGTCAGTTAATGGAATAAGCCTGCAGGTTTCACATATAATGGAGGGACTTCTTGGTCCGACAGGTCGCGATGGATTTATTCATATCGATGATGCCAAAGTACTGCTTAGGATAGAAGGGGATGAGATAAATGAGGTGGCAATAAGATTAAATAATCCTGATAAATTAAATGCTGCTTATAAGATTCTTAATGAGCAATCAGGCCGGTTCAGGAACAGACAGGATCAACCGGTTTTTGAGCTTCATACCTGGGCTGATCTTTCACCGTTCTCCACGATAGCTACAATTGTTGATCTGCTGATTATCACTGTC
>JAAYJR010000229.1 GCA_012522835.1 Bacteroidales bacterium | reverse complement strand
GTATTACATATGGTGTTGTTACACAATTATGAAAAATATTTACATAATTGCCACATTTTGCTGCATACAAATACATTGCAGCGCTCCATGGTTGCCAGTCATTCCTTTCCGGTTTTATTTCAACCATTAAATTTTACTTATTAAAAATTTGACTGTGTGTTAAAAAAGTCTTTTACGAATGCTTCTTGTTGATTATCAGTTAAATTATCTGCAGATTGAACATGAATTTTTATTTTTTCGAATTGGCGGTTATCTTTTAACATGTTGAATAATTCGGTTTTTGCATTTGTCGGGCCAAACAGAAGAACCTCGTCGTAATCAATTATAATATGACTTAATTTTTTGAAAAAGTCAGACGTTTGATTTTGTTCTTTATTGTGCATCAGGCTTTCATCCATTCTCAGATTTTGGACCTGCTCAGGGAAGGCAGGAGTTGATTCCAATGTAATTGTTTCTACTTTATCATTTGACAGGTCCATTATGTTGGCTGTTGAATGATCCATCCAGATTCCTAATTGCTTTTTTGATTGCATGTGTATATTTTTATTTTGTTTATTTACCTTGGGTAAGTATAATAAAATGATTCAATAACCTCCATAAGGGCTTTTTTTGTTTTACCCAGCTTAGAAGAAATATTTTGTACCAAATCATCTCTAGATACTGATCTCCAATCAAAATCAGAACTGTTTAGCTCCGGATACTTATTCCTGAGTTTATCCTTTATATACCCCCACTGGTTCAAATCAAAATTTGTTTCCATAATTATTTTTTTAGTGATTTTTTATAAAACAGAATTCTGAGAAGTACTATAAACGCAGCTATTGGAAGCAGTATGTCGATTGCCCTGAATGAGTGAAATCCAAAACTTACTATACCCCAAAGAAGCACCAGTAATCCTGCAATGATGTAAAGTGAATTTTTCATAACAAAAAGCTTTTTGAACCTAAAAATCAGATTCAATGTATTTTAGTAAAAATACACAATGTGAGACAGGAAAATGTTACACAATTCAGGATATGATTTACATTATTCACACATTAAAAAAGTAGAAAAACATTGAATGCAAATAAAAAGAATTATTTTTACTCCATGCGGATAAAGAAAATCGTTTTAGTTTTTTTGTTGTTGGTTTTGATTTTTGTGGCAAATGAGTGGAGTGGTGCTTCCAACCGGGAGAATCACTCAATACTGTTGATTGAAAAATTTAATCTGACAAACAAAGACAATTCTGCTGAACTTCCTGCTATAGATTTACTGCAAACTGCACTTTCAGGTTACGAATTGCTTCAGGAAGAGAATGCTATCAATCGTCCGGAAGTGATAACCATTATCGATTTCAGCCTTCCGTCAAACCAGGAAAGGCTTTGGGTGCTCGATCTTGTGGAGGTGAAAGTGCTTTATCATTGCCTGGTTTCTCACGGAAGGAATTCAGGCGAAATTATGGCAGAAAATTTTTCAAACAAACCAGGTTCCTATGCAAGTAGTCCCGGTTTTTATACAACCGGTGAAACATACTTTGGAAAACATGGCTTTTCCCTCCGGTTAAATGGTATTGAAAACGGAATTAACGATAAAGCAAGGGAACGTGCCATAGTCATTCATGGTGCAGATTATGTGTCTCCTGAATTTATTGAGAAAAATGGCAGGCTTGGCCGAAGTCTGGGCTGTCCGGCAGTTCCTGAAAAGCTGAGCAGGGAAATTATTGAAACCATCAAAGACGGCACATGCCTGTTTGTTTACGCCCCCACAGAAAGCTATCTGTCAAAATCTCCGGTTATCAGCAGGATTTCCACCTTTAAAAAGGGATAACCTTTATTTCTTCTGGTTCCGATTTTTGGTTTAATGCATTCAATATCAGCTTATCCCTCACATAAATATCTTTTCTGAACTGTACACGTCCGTTCCCGTCAGTCCATGCAGTAAGGTAAATCAACAACACATCAACTGGGGTTATAAGGTTTGCCGTTTGTTCTCTCTTCTGCTGCATGGCTGTATAAATTTTTGCAGGCGGCCACTCCGGTGAATCAGCAAGTAACAACTCAGCCAGTTCAAAAGGTTTTTCAACTCTGATGCACCCCGAACTCATTGCCCGGTCGTCGCGTGCAAAGTATCCCCTTGAAGGAGTATCATGTATATATACGTTATAACTATTTGGGAACATAAATTTTACTTTGCCCAGTGCATTTGCAGAACCCGGATTTTGTCTTACCATGTAAGGAAAGTTGTTCCCGGATATTTTTGACCAGTCAATTTGGTTATAGGCTATTTCCGATCCATTGCTCCTGAGCAGTTTCATATTCTTTTTCTCAAGATATTCAGGGTCTTTAAGCAGTTCAGGAATTACATCGTTCCTCAAAATGGTCGGAGGTACAGTCCAGCTTGGACTAAAAACAATATAAGTCATAAGTGCATTAAAAACTGGCGTTTCCCGGTAATCCTTTCCAACTATCGCCCGCATTGAAATAAGGGTATCAACACCCTCAATTAAAACAAGGTCAAAATTTGCAATGTTTACCATCAGGTACTTTCGGGGTTCATCTAACGGGAGCCATCTGAACCTTTCCATATTAACTTTTAACCGGTTTATGAGTGCACCCGGACCGGTATTTAATGCAAGCAGCGTTCCTTTTCCAATCACTCCATCTGCATTTAGTCCCCAGTCTTTTTGTAACATACGGATTTGTTTTTCTAAATCTTTATCATAGTTACCTGAAACATTTTCTGACAACTTGTATCTCAGTTTCACAAGCCTTTCCCTGATTTTTGGAAGCAACTGGTTTGACTGGCCGGGATTAATTGTAGTGTCGCACGATATTACCGGCCATGGTTCATCCTGCAAACTGAGAAAGAAAGCCAAATCTTCTTTCATCATCCAGTAGGAACGATACCTTGGTGCAAGCATATTAAGTCCGTTGGCAATATCACCGGCTGCAAGGGCTTCTTCCAGTTTCAGGTTAAGCTGCAGTTCCGGTTCCTTACGCTCTATTTTCCAATTACCTCCTTCCTTTTCAGAGTTAACTTTTCCATAATACAATTGCAGGCCCAGGAATAAGAAGGCATCGGTAAGTAATACATCCAGTTTCATCATATCCTCTGTATCCATTGTCAAAAATAACACTGTTTTATCGATGTACTTTTCAAGCAGAATTAAATGGTAGTCATTTGGATGCAAGCCATGCCTGCTTACCTGTCTGATATAATCCAAAAGTACATACCCATTTTTTCCAAGCACATTAGAGTTAATCCGGACAGGTACATCGGATTCAATCCAGGCAGGGGAATCAGAGTTTATCCGAACGGGAGAATCAGGATTAAACCAGGGTGTAATATTAGAATTTATCCAGATTGTGGCTTTCGAGTTAATCCATGCGGGAGCATAATTGCGGTTTTGATAAAATTGCTGAAGTACTTTACTCGAATAAAGGGTTTCACTGTCAATTTCGTACGATAAACCTTCAGGTTTTTCATTTATGAAATGGCTGATGGATTCGGAAAGTTCATCGGCTGATAATGAAAATGTTGCCAACAGAAAAACTGCTGAAATAAAAAGCTTGTTTATTTGCAATGTGAATATTATTTATGGACTAAAGGTAATTCCTAAAGTCAGGGAAAGTCTTACACAATTCAGGATAAGAGTTACATTATTCCCACAATCATGAATTATTTTTCAACACAAATTTTGAAATGTCAACCACCGATAACAGGCATTTTTGTTCATCTTCAGTAACTACACCTTCCATATATACCAGGCTCTTAGGTTTATTGTCGTAACCAAGAAATATTTGGCATGATTCTTTTGCATTACTGATATATACCTTTCTGAAAAAATCATTAAATACAGGTTTTGATTCTTCGGATATAAAAAGTTTGAAATTGCTGTTTATCAAGCTAAAGCGTCTTTCACCCAAAATATCGGCGCCAGTGAAATTAAGGTCGCTAATTGTTCCTTCGGAATCGAGTGAAAAATAGCCCATCGGGGACAGATCGAACAACATGGTATATTTTTTTAAGGCCGTTTCCGCAGTAACATAAGCCTGACGCAACTCTTCATTCTGCATCTCCAGTTCAATCTGGTGTACCTGTAATTCGTGCAGAAGTTTATTTACATCGGTTTCCCTCAAAGCGCTGTCCTCTTTTTTTTGCTTCTCATTCAGTAGCTTTTCTGCTTTCTCACGCAACATTTTTGCATCGGTGAAATCCATTTCTTCGTTGATCATAACTTATTAATTTTTGTAGTAATCATTATTTCTGAAGGTTTTTGCAGGTTGTTAAATATTACATCTACCGACCATTCAGTATCAGTTTCCTTTGCTCCGGCTGCAATCACCTTCAACTTAATATTGTTATTTCCCGTTTTTTTCAAAAGCTTATTCATTTGTTGTTCTGTTCCTTTTCGTTCTGCTTCAGGTATAAATAAATCAAAATAATTTTGGCCTGTAACATTTTCGCGCTTTTTGCCGAAAAACGTTTCAGCCGCTGAATTGAATTCCATAATTTCCCAGTCGGCTGATAATTTTATGATTACACTTGAAGATGAATCTAAAAGTAAACGGTTCTCCTGGCTTGTTAATTGCAATTTTTCATCCACCAGCTTCAGGTCAGTGATATCGATAAACGTGATAACCAGTCCGTCAATCCGGTCGTCAAAAGTGCGATAGGGCATAATTCGGATGGAGAACCATCTCCCGTTTTTAGTTGGAATTTGTTTTTCAATAAATATGAGTGATCTTAATACTTCGCGTGCATCATCCGGCAATTCAGGGTAAATAAGCTGGGAAACCTGGTCGGTAAATGGCCGTCCTATATCGCTTTTTATGAGCTTAAATATTTTAGTTGCCTGGTTGGTATAACGGCGGATATTCAATTCCTTGTCGAGGAACAAGGTAGCAATATCGGTACTGTTGAGCAGATTTTTCATATCGTTGTTTACCCGCGAATAATCATCAACCTTCGCCATCAATTCGGCATTTACAGTCTGAAGTTCTTCGTTCAGACTTTGCATTTCTTCTTTTGAGGTGGTGAGTTCTTCGTTTGTTGATTGCAATTCTTCGTTTGTCGACTGCAGTTCTTCATTGGTCGATTTCAACTCTTCCTGTGAAGTCTGCATCTCTTCCAGGATGTTTTGCATCTCTTCACGCATATGCTGCAACTCTTCCTCAAGTTCTGCTTCCCTTATGCTGGTTACGGTTTTATTTCCTTTTTTAACCGGTGGTTTGGAGTCATCAGTTTGGGGAACATCTGTAAAAATTATCATCAGCTTGCCATATAAAGGTTCTGGCTTATGAATCCACTGAATGTTCACATTTAAAGTTAATGTACCTCCATTTGTGCCGATTTTAACATGGTGCAATACCACTGCTTTTTTGTTTATTACCGCTTTTCGAAATGAAATGGCAAATTCATTTTGAAAACCAGGCCTCAGCATGGCAAAAATATTCAGGTTTGCCTTTCCTACCGCAGGCTCCAGGTATTTGCCAGTCCGCCCGCTGATATATAATATATCACCGTTTTCATTTACCAAAACCCCGGCAGGTGAAAATTGTTGCAGGAGCAGTTGATCGGCAAGAGTTTGTATGTTCATAATTGGTATGTCAGGTTCAGTATTTTCAATATTACCCGGTTTGGGCCGGGTAAATGAAGAAGGGAAATCGAACATTTGTGTATTTAAGTTGGTAACAGATCTTTTAAAAATCTTCAGGCCCGAATCAACCGGAGAGAAAAGAGGACTTTGCACCCCAAGTGTTTCAGACGTTCCAAGAATTAAAATCCCTTCCTGGTTCAGGCTGTAGTAAAATAAGCCAAGCAATTTTTGCTGCAATTCGGGATCCATATAAATCAGCAGGTTCCGGCATGAAATAATATCTATATTCGTAAAAGGGGGATGCATTATAATGTTGTGCTGGGCAAATACTATCATTTCCCTGATTTCTGTATTGATGCGGTATCCGTCATCCGTTTTGGTAAAGAAACGGCTCAGCCTTTTAGACGACACATCGGTGGCAATATTATCCGAAAATAATCCCTTACGGGCATTATCAATGGCATCGTTATCAAGATCGGAAGCAAAAATCTGTAATGATATTCCTCCGTTGGGATTAACCTTCTCAACAGCTTCCTTAAATACGATAGCCAGTGAATAGGCCTCCTCTCCCGTAGAGCAACCTGGTACCCAGGCCCTTAGTTGTGAATTGAATTTCATTTTTTCAATTAAGACCGGAATTACTTTTTCTTTCAATTTTTCCCAAACCAGTGAATCGCGAAAAAAATTAGTTACACCGATCATTAACTCTTTGAACAGAATATTTATTTCCTTTGGATTTTCCTGCAAAAAATGGACGTATGAAAATATTTCATTAATTTTATGGATCCCCATTCGTCTTTCGATGCGCCGATAAAGGGTATTCTTTTTATATAGTGAGAAATCATTGCCTGTATGTGTTCGCAGTAAAATAATAATTTTTTCAAGAGCGCTTTTATCTTTTACTTCAATATTCAGATTTGATTTAACTACAGGGATATGCTTAAGGAAATTAATAAGTTCCGACGGTAATTTATCTGGCGGGGCTACCATGTCAACCAGTCCTGAGTCGATAGCATTCCGGGGCATACTGTCAAATCGGGCTGTTTCGGGATCCTGTACAAGTACAATTCCGTTATTTTCTTTTATGGCACGTATTCCACTACTGCCATCGGAGCCCATTCCTGACAGTATAATGCCAACAGCATACTCCTTTTGATCATCGGCAAGTGAACGCAGAAAAAAATCGACAGGAAGACGAAGTCCCCGGGCTTCAACTGGGTCAAACAGGTGAAGCGCCCCTTTGAAAATGGACATGCTCTTGTTAGGAGGAATTACATATACAGAGTCAGGTTTTACTTTCATAAGGTCTTTGGCCTGAAAGACCTTCATACTGGAAATTCGTTGCAGCAATTCAGGAAGCATCCCTTTTTGTGTAGGATCCAAATGCTGAATTACAACATAGGCCATTCCGCTATTGTCTGGTACATTTTTCAGAAATAAATCCAGGGCCTCCAGTCCGCCGGCAGAAGCGCCTATAC
>JAAYJR010000380.1 GCA_012522835.1 Bacteroidales bacterium | reverse complement strand
GGAAATCTAATGAAAATTATTTTTGCCATATTTATTTTCTTAGCATCGGTTTTAATGCTTAAACCTTTCAAAAAACAATCGGAATTAAGTAATAGTTATAGCATTAGATTGAGTTTGGGAACCATAGTCCGTCATATTAATCTTTACATTTTTATCCCCGTTGTTTTGGTTACTGGTTTTGTATCGGGAATGGTTGGTATTTCCGGTGGTTCATTTTTAGTGCCACTGATAGTTTTAGTAATTGGCGTTCCCATGCATATTGCAGTTGCAACCTCTACTACTTTGGTTTTAATTACAGCGACTGCAGGGTTTTTAGGGCATTTAAGCACCGGTCATTTTAATATTGAAATAGCTGTAATTTTAGCTATTGTTGCCTTGACAGGGAGTTTGACAGGCACACAATTAACATTAAAAACAAACCCTGAAGCATTAAAAATTATTTTTGCGGTAACTTCAATGATAGCTGCTTTTATTATGATGTATAAAGTATTTTATTAGAGTTATGAATAGGTTTCTATTTTTTTTGAAAAGCTGTCTTTTTCGTATTCAGTATTTTTTTGCCCACTCTTTGTGGTAAATGTTGGTAAAAAGAAACCGTAGTGCACAATAGTCCATTTTGATACTACCCGAACTCATACAATTTTCCGATAGCGGCAAGTACGCAGCAACATGTGCAATGTAATTAATATTTGCACGGACTTAAAAAATAGATAATTTTGTACGTAAAGATTGATGATTAAAATAACGTATAATGAACACTAAATTAACATTGACCATAAGCAATCATTGATCGATAAAGCAAAGATATATGCTATAGGTAAAGGTAGAGGTAGAACTCTTTCTGATATCGTAGAGAATTATTTTAAAGTGTTTATTAAAGAAGATATTACTAAAGTGATAGATTCAACCCCAATTACTTCATTCCTTAGATGTTAATTTAAGGCGCCGAACGATTTTGATTATAAAAAGGAGTTGAGGTTCAGAATTATATTTCTGCATTAAAAAAAAGATTTGAGTTAATAAAAAGCATACTTCCAATACACTTTTTTAGAAAAAGGGAGGTAAAATAAAATGATCATGATTATAAAAGCAGATACAGATCTGGAATTAAAACAACTGGAGCAATCGGATTCGACAGCTATTTTTCAAACAATTGACACACAGAGAGAGTACTTAGGGAAATGGTTACCTTTTGTGGAGTTTACAAAAGAAATATCTGATACTGAAACGTTTGTAAACTCAGTAATTAATGCACCTGAAAATAAATTCGAATATGTTTTTGCAATCAGAAAATCAGGCAAATTTGCAGGATTGATTGGTTTTAAAGACACTGACAGACAAAATAAAAAAACAGAAATAGGATACTGGCTTTCCGAAAAATTTCAAAAACAGGGTATTGTAACAAAATCAGTTGAGAGCCTTTGTGATTTTGCTTTTAATAAACTGGAAATGAATAGAATTCAAATAAAGTGTGCCATTGAAAATAAACTAAGTATAAATATTCCGAAAAAATTGGGCTTCAGGTTTGAAGGAATTGAAAGGCAGGGAGAATTGCTTTCAGGAGGTCATTATACAGATCTGGTAGTTTACAGTAAATTAAAATCCGACAAATGATGTACCATTACGGCAGGTTAAACCTGATAATTAATTCAGGTATAAATAATTTTTATTAGCATACATACCAGCTTTTTAAAGAAAGGATTTTACTGATAAATTAAAATTTGAATATTTATTAGCATTGATATAATAT
>JAAYJR010000236.1 GCA_012522835.1 Bacteroidales bacterium | reverse complement strand
AAGAGCATAAATTCACGCATTACCCCATCCATATTTGATGATATCACCGCTTCAGTTAATTTACCTGAGGGCCTTGCAGTATTTACAAACTCCCAGTTAGTACCGTTAAGTGCATATAAATCCATTCCTTTTATACCGGTAAATGCCATATGGTTCATCACATTGTCATTTAACAGTTCCCATCTGGCGCCAATTTTTGTTGAGTTCGACCGGAACCTGATTGCAAGTCCGGCGCTGCATTTACCCAGGCTCCAAACCGGAGGCCTGGTTTTTTCCTTAAGGTATGCAGGAAGGCGCTCATACCTGGTTTCCGTATCTTCAGATATTTTTCCCAGCAGCGGGAAGTTATCTGCATTATGAAAAACCATTTGGGCATTTCCCTGGATGCCCCCAATGATCAAAATGATCAGAAAAAGAAGTGTTCTCATCTGTTTAAAATTTTATTTTACCCATTCTCCATAGAGCTCAGACGGGTTAACTGCTGTTTCGCCCTGAATTATGTGAAGCTGTCCTGTAGCACCTAAGTTACGGAAACCATTTTTAATAACAGCAATATCCTCTTCAATAGTTTCAGTATCATCATATTTGCCGTTACAATCCGTAACTCCTGCCAGTGACATCTTTCTGGGAGCAAGTGCAACAGCCAGGTCAGGCAGGTCATATTCAGTTAGTGCCCCCGGTACCAGCGAGTGGACAAACAGCGGATTATAGAAGCGGCTTTTTACGATTGAACTGTATGATGAATAGGGTTTAACCAGCATGACTCGTGTTATTACCTGATCCATTGCTGCAGCGTGTAATAACGCAGGCGACAATTCATTATTTGCAACACCGTAAACCTGTTCTTTTTCGAAGAATTCATTGAGCAAATGCGACAGCTTCACAATATCTGCTGCCTGGATACCGGTAATACTTCTGCCGATCTGCATTGCTGTAAACCACAAATTATAAGAGATATTTTGTATAAATGCATCACCTTTCAGGCTTCCCTTTCCAAGTTCGCCTGTACCGGTAAGGTCAGGAGCTATCACTGTAAAACCCTGTTTTGTCAGCCATTCAATTTCCCCACCTTCTGCAGCTTCTGCTTCTTTCCCTTCAGAGTGAAGATAAATTATTCCTTTATCATTTGACACATCAGGCCTGAACAGAAGGAAAGGCAATACATATTCACCTTCACCCTTAATAAAATATTTTTCAATATTGTATCCTTCTCTCTGATACCTTCCGGTAAATACCGGTTTATCTGAAAGAGAGGGATCCCTGTAGCCTGACAGCAGCCTTGCTGATAATTTTACATTTTCAGTATGGCTTTTGATATCTTTTCTTGCATTTTGAAGATTTCGGAAATACTTATCAGCCTCTTTAAGATTAAGGGTGAATACCGTCTCACCCCCCAGAGAAGAGGCAAGTTGTCCGGTTGGGGTTTTTTGCAACTCTTCTTCAGTAAGATATTCAACTTCAGCCTCTTCTGACGGCCCGTCAAGTTGCAGGTGTTTCCGGAAGAATGCATACATGGCTTCCCGGTTTATTTGGGTATACCCGTGGCCTTCGTCATCCTCTGTCAGTTCTATGTTGCCGGGTTTACCGAAAATATCATAAACCCTTTTCACCTCTTTGTAACTTTCCCTGGATCCTTCAATATTAAAAAAGTCCCTCGTGGTTGCCATTATAAGGGTAGGCTTAGGTATTCTGGCTTCAATAAAACCGGCATGGTCTATTCCGCGAATAATCCCGTGATAGAAGTTTTGTTCACCATCCTGCACCCCGATTGATTCTATCAGTCTTGAAAAGGTAGTGATATATCCGGCAGGAGCAGAAGCATTCACCCGTTCGTCCATAGCAGAGATGTATGCAGTCTGTGTGCCCCCTCCCGAGAGGCCGTGCACTCCAATTCTTTCAGGGTCAACCTCTTTTCTGCTGACCAGGTAGTCGATGCCCCGGATGCCATCCCAGATAAAGTATCTGCCAACCGACTGTCCGATGAGTGCAGTCTGAACCGATGGGTAGGAGTGTTCCTTTGTGGAGCTTCCGATTGCAGATTTGCCTGTTTCAGGGTCGTAATATTGCAATCTTTCTCCCTGGCCCAGGGGGTCAAAGGCAAGTACAACGAATCCTTTTTTTACCAGGTTCAGCAGAGGTTGCTGATAAAGCGGGCGGCGATATGCAATATCACTGTGTCCGGAGCAAAACAATATTCCCGGTGCAGGCTTTTTTATGTTGTCAGGGATAAACAGAGAGGCTGTTACATAAAAGCCCGGGAGTGATTCATATATTACATTTTCTATCCTGTAGCCATCTTTTTTGATTTTCCCGGTGATCTTTGGATTTAACGGGGTCTTTTCATTAAAAGGTCCGACTATATCCCATATAGTCGCTTTGATGTTGTTTTGCATTATCTGCCATTCACCTGTTGTGTGAAGCCTTGATACTGACTCCTCTCTCAAATTGAGAAGCCGGAAAGCTTCACTGCTGATGTGGTTATACAACGAATTAGAGGCATCACTGTATTTTAGCCATCTGCCCAGCACATTCAAATCCTCCTGTGCCGATAAATTTTTTGGCATCAGACTAATTGATACTAATAAAAGAAGGAGGATCCTCCGGGTATTACTTAATAAGATACTAATCCCCTTTACGGAGGGTCCTTCAATAATTTTTATAGTTTTAGTTTGCATTTGAAAAAAATTAAAGTTTTATCAACAAATTTAAATACGTACTCCTGTGGTACCTCCTTTAGAGAGAGAGATATCATGAGGCTTGTTATTCTTCCACGATCCACCTGTGAAGTCAGGTATATCTATAGGCATTGAACGGTTGGCAACAGACCACTCGCTAAGAGGTGAAATTACGCTCCATGATGCAGCATCATAAACATCAATGTCGAGAGGCAGTCCGTTTCTCAGGCAGACGATCAGCCGCCAGTCCATCAGGAAGTCCATTCCACCGTGCCCTCCTATTTTAAGAGCCATCTCTTTCATTCGTGCAATAATCGGAGGATTATATTTTTCTTCTATCTCTTTGAATTTTTCTTCTGAGAACCATCCTTTATGATTATCGGCCAGACGGGGTTCAAGAGGATATTTTTGAGCAGTAGCTTTAGTACCGCTTAAAAGATGAAGTCTGGAATAGGGACGTGGGGTTGTAATATCGTGTTGCAGCATTATAGTCTGTCCTGATACTGTTTTGATAGTAGTTACATTCATATTTCCACGGAAAGGTTTATCCACAAACTGTTTAAAGTAATCTTCAGACTCACTTAATTTTTTAGCTATGTCGTTCATCATGAAGTCTTTAGTAGATGTGGAAACCAGATATTCCATTCTGTT
>JAAYJR010000051.1 GCA_012522835.1 Bacteroidales bacterium | reverse complement strand
CCTGCACCGGCAATGCCGATTACCAGACTGGCTACATTATCATCAAAATAAACTCCGTCAGGATATTGCAAGACAACAATTCCCGACTTTAATATATTTTCTTTAGATTCTGCAGTGCCATGAGGTATAGCTACTCCTGATCCGATATAGGTTGTAGCCTCTATTTCCCTTTTTAGCATTGCATAAATGTACTCTTCATCCACATAACCGTTATTTACAAGTATCTCGCCGGCTTGTCGAATTGCATTTTCCTTAGAAGTGCTTTTTAATCCTGTTTTTATATTATCCAATTTCAATATTGACTCAGCCAAATTTGGTGTACCGGCTTTGAAATTCTGATTATCAGGTTCTTCATTGTCGGATTGAGATTTGCAAAGTTGTTCAAAGAATTTTTCTAAATCAGGGTCATTCAAGAAATTTTCAATGATTACCTGTTTGGAACCAGGCGCGGATTTTTTGGCCCGTTCTACTAGAAATGCCTGACAAACAACAATATCGGTGTCATCAGGTATATCATCAACCGAGCTGTTTGTTACACTGACATTAATACCCTCCTTTTTAATTTTTTCCCTGAAACGGGTTGCCCCCATCGCACTAGATCCCATACCCGCATCACAAGCAAATGTAATTTTTTTAATTTGTCCTTTATGAAAACTATTTTCTTGTGAGAGTTTTTTTTCTGACGTTGTTCCAAAAACTTGTTCTTCTCCCTCCTTTTTGGATCTTCTTAAAATAACAGCTGAAATAAGAAATGATACTATTGTGGCAATAACTACACCCGATAGAACCACTAAATGTTTACCTCTGGGAGTCATAGCTATAATGGCAAAAATACTTCCCGGTGATGCCGGGGCAACTAACCCGCCCCCAAACAGTACATAGACTAAAATAGCACTTGCTGAGCCAATTACCGGTCCTAAAATTAATAAGGGTTTAGCCAGGATATAGGGAAAATAAATTTCATGTATCCCGCCAAAAAGATGGATTATCACAGAACCTGGTGCACTGTTTTTTGCCGTTCCTTTTGAAAACATCCAATAGGCTAGCAGAACTCCAAGGCCTGAACCGGGATTAGCTTCCAATAAAAACATTACTGAATTGCCGGAAGATTGAACTTGTTCAATTCCCATTGGAGTAAACAAACCATGATTGATGGCATTGTTTAAAAATAAAATTTTGGCAGGTTCAATAAACAGTGATGAAAGTGGCAGAATTCCTTTGTCTATTACAAATTCAGTTGCCGTACTTAAAATTTCTGTAAAAATTTCGACAAAAGGACCTATCAGATAATATCCGGCTATTGCCAGTAAAATTCCTAAAATTCCAAGTGAAAAATTATTTACCAGCATCTCAAAACCCGAAGGAATTTTGTCCCCTGCAATTTCATCAAATTTTTTAATAACATAACCGGCAGCCGGCCCGACTATCATTGCCCCGATAAACATCGGGATACTACTTCCCACAATTATTCCCATAACAGCAACGGCAGCAAGCACACCGCCTCTCTCACCCCCTGCATTTTTCCCTCCTGTATATGCAATTAACAGAGGCAACAAATAGTACAAAACGGGGTCAATCAAAGCCTGTAAATTCTCATTAGGGAACCAGCCGCTGGGGATAAATAATGCAGTAATAAAACCCCATGCAATAAATGCACCTATATTGGGCATTATCATACTGCTTAACAATTTTCCAATTTTTTGAATTCTCTGGCTCATAATAAATTAAAAGTGATTTTCAGCTTCTCCTGCTGGGCAGGTGATACTGATTGTTTCAATCTTAGTACATTAAATTGATAAAATCCTTTATCTCCCCGATTGTGCTCTTTTTTAATAATTCATCAATATTCTTTTCAAGCTCGTAATATTTTTTAGAGCTAAGCATGTTTGTCACCGCATTAATCTCATTAACCCCGATGCTGATTTCTGTTAATCCCATTCCCAATAAAACAGGCAAAGCCTTTATATTACTTGCAAACTCACCACACATACTTACATTTATTCCATTATTTTTTGCTGCATCAATTACCTTTTTAATACTTCTCAACAGAGCCGGATGAAAAGTGTCACAGATATGACTAACTAACGGGTTACCCCTGTCGACAGCAAGCATATATTGAGTAAGGTCATTGGTTCCGATGCTGAAAAATGCAGCTTCTTTGGCTAAATCTTCTGCTATCATTACTGCAGCAGGTGTCTCAATCATTGCACCTGTTTCAATATTTTTATCATAAGGTATATTTTCATTCGTCAATTCTTCCATGCAGGCATGAACCATTTGATTTGCAGCGATAAATTCTTCAAGAGAAACAATCATTGGAAACATGATTTTAATATTACCGAATGCACTTGCTCTCAGTATAGCCCTTAAATGCGTTTTAAATACTTTTTTAAGTGAAAGTGATAACCGTATTCCTCTTAAACCCATAAATGGATTTGATTCTTTTTGGTTGAGAAGATATGAAACAGGTTTATCTCCGCCTATGTCAAAAGTTCTGATAACTAATTTTCTTGTATTGCATAAAATTGCAGCTTCCCTGTAAAAATTAAACTGTTCCTCTTCATCAGGAAAAGTATCTTCCCTCTGCATAAAGAAAAATTCACTGCGAAACAATCCTATGCCATCAAAACCTTTTTGATTGGCAAGTTTGATCTCTTCATGGCTTTCTGCATTCGCACAGATAATAATTTTTTTACCGTCAGCAGTTTGGCTTAAATAATTTTTTTGAGCCTCAGTATCCTTATAATATTTTTTCGCTTTGTTCTTAAAAGAGTTAATAACAGTATGTGACGGGTTTATGATAATTTCATTATCTATTGAATCAAGAATCAGAAAATCACCAGGTTTGATCTTTTCCAATTTATCACCCAGTCCAACAAAAGCAGGGATGTTATTATTTCTGGCAATAATGCTTACATGACTTGTAATTCCACCTGTTCTTGTTATGAATCCTTTCACTCTGTTCAAGTCAAGCACTGCAACCTGCGAAGGGCTTAACTCATCTGCCACGACAATTATATTATCATCCCGACTATTTTGCAATAAATCATAATTTTTATTGCTTAAAGCATGAATAATTCGTTCGCATACATCCTTTATATCAGCTTTTCGCTCTTTTAAATATTCATCTTCAATGCTGTCAAACATCCGTACTAATTCAGAACAGGTTTCATAAAGAGCATATTCAGCATTTTTATTCTCTTTGTTTATTTTTGATAATACACTATCTTTTAAAATATCATCATTTAATATTTCCAGATGGGCTGAAAAAATTTGATCCAGTTCAACTAAATTTTTTATTGCCTCCCCTGCATTTTTTAAAGCTTTCAGGAATCTGTCTGATTCTTCCTTTTTTTGTTGGCCGGTGATTAGGGCTTTGTCTATTGCCACTGTTTTTTGCTTTACCAGATAAGCTGTACCTAACCCAATACCTATTGAGGCTGCTAAGTTTAGTTTTATTTTGAGCATTAATTAATTAATTACCTGTTCCCCTTATTTTTGCCTGATTTTCTCGCTTCTTTTGCTGCCTTTTTGTTGCGCATCATCTGGTCCCGGTTAAGTTTTCTCTCTTCCTTTGCTCTTTCCCTTAAATATTCGCGCTCCCGTTTCAAATCCTCCCGTACCATTACATCGTGCTTTTTCATCTCTTCTCTCAACAATTCATCCTCTTTTTGCATTGCTTCTCTTTCCATCTCCATCTGTTCAAGCATAGCTTCCCGGGCAGCTTCATCTTCCATTTTTGCTCTTTCTCGCAAATACTCCTCTTCCCTTTTCCTGTTTTCCCTTACCATCTCGTCATATTCTTTAGCCTCTTCCCTTAACCGCTCATTTTCTTTTTGGATCGCCTCTCTCTCCATCTCTCTTTCTTTCTGAATAGCTTCCCGGTTTAATTCTCTTGCACGTTGTGCCTGTTCCCTGCCAAATTCAGCCCTTTCTTTTGCAGCTTCACTCATGCGCTCATTCTGCATTTTAATCTCCTCCCTAAGCCTCTCATTCTCTATCTGAATCGCTTCCCGCTCCTGTTCTATGCCTTTTTGAATGTCTTCCTGATTAAGCTCTACATCAGCTTTTCTGTTCTGCCTGT
>JAAYJR010000588.1 GCA_012522835.1 Bacteroidales bacterium | reverse complement strand
GTAATAGCTGATGCGGCATTTTCAAATGTTAATGTATTCAAAGGTTGTGTTTTAAGCCTTGCAGCAGTTATAGCATCAACATCCTCTTCATTCTTATTAAAATTAAAAAGTGCCTGTTGGTGGATTGGGGTATGGCTCTTTATCTGAGCATTCATTTTTCTGTTCACTTTCCTGCCCGGCCGTACGATCCTCCGGAAAGATGCACTTTTAGCAACTGCGGGAATCCGGCTTTCCAGAAACTGTTGGTTAAGGGTCTGGCTGCCATCCAGGCTAAACACACCATTGTGCATTGAATTGGTTAAACGTAAAAAACGGTCAATGCTACCCTTCTTCAGATGTTTTTTGAACATACTGTTACTAACCAACTTCGACAATTCCGCCTTTCTAATTTTCTCATTCGCTTTATTTATGTCACCCACCTGTTTCCAGGCTTCCTCCATCAGGGATTCCTGTTTTTTTTGTACTGTTTTTGTTCCAAGGCCGGCAGCTGCCCTGTACCGGGGATCGAGATTAAGGCGATATATCCAATTTTTACCTGACGGTGCATTTTTTGGTAATTTCCGGATCAGGGCGTGCCAGATTCCATAGGTAGGGGGAACAATTATGGGATCGTCAACTGCATCCTGGGCACTGCTGTAAAAGGGATGTGGAAGTTCCAAGGCTGTATTGTCTGCCTGAGCTGTGTCTTCAGCCAGGTCGACCGATAAATTCAACACTTTTCGGAGTTGTTCTTTGAAATCCTGATTTCCGGCTTCAGCTAAAAAGGGATCTGACTGAAAGCCGGGAGGCTTAAGTGCCCCTTCAAATCCGAGTGTTTCTTTTTCGGCCATACCATCCAGTCCGAAGCCCGGATTTTGTATATCCATTGGCACCTTCCCATTTTCAGGTTTGGTAATTACCGGTTCCAGAATAGATACTAAAGTTTCAAAGTCACCATATTCCCCTGTATGGAATTCCCATTGAAAATATACAGGAAAGACGATATTATCATTTGCAGGGTCACCATTCGAAGCAGTGATTTTCCATGCAGCCTGCTGAGCTTTTATACCACTTGTCTCTTCTCCTAATCCGCCCAGTCTCCCTGTTTCAAATGCAGGGATTAAAAAAGCTGTATATGGCGTATTCTTTTGAAGTTTTCGCGGACAAATTAACCTTGAAATCCCCATGTCCGGATTACTGTCCAGTTCATTATCTACCTCCGAAATTAAACCGGAACCCTCAGAATGTTGAAGTTTCCTGTTTATTTGTACGTGTGCCCATGCCCATAATTCAGAGGGATCGGGGAATGCCTTATTTATGATTTCCTGAGGTACAGTTATGGAGGATGTACCCTCATTTTTTTGGTTCAGGGTAAATTCCTCATCATTGCGCCTGAGTACTACCAATGCGATCCAGGGACGGAGGCGACGACTTTTCAGTGGATTACTTTCGTCAGGATTTACAGGGGTATAGCGCCACGGGAAATCTTCTTCGTAAAATTCGATGTTGACCAGGTTATTAGCTTCATAATTGGAAATACCTGCCCTGGGTTCTGTTCGGATAATCGCCCAGTTACTGATACCATTAACATCGCCTGGTCCGTAAACTGATACCTTTTTGTGAATTACGCTATCGCTCAGTGCACCGTCGGAAAGAGCCGTGTCTTCAATGTAAAGCTCCACATCCAGACTGGCTCTCTGCTCTGCACTTCCCGTCTGTCCGGGAGCGGCGTAATTATCAATTTCTGTGATCTTAACTGAAAGCCCCTGTCGGAACCACGGTATAAAAGTATAATGTGCTAATGTATCTGACATAGTTTTGTTTTTTTAAAGCCTAGTCTGCTAACTGGTATTCTTTTACGATCTGAAGTTTTCCTTTCATCTCCGGATTTTTCCTTAAAATATTTTTCAGTGCATTGTCAGCATCAGCGTTGGTACCTGAAGTAAATGCACCTGTTTCAAAACGGGAGAGGTTATTTATACCGGCAATCACAAACTTCTCACTACCCAGTTTCACTTTGACAGTTGTAGTTTTCTTTCTGAGCTCGTTAGCCAATCCGGAACGGCCTGCTGCTCCTCCTTTTGTTTCAAGGCGGAATCTGTCTTCCAGTTCACTCATGGTATTGAGACGAAGCGGCTGGAAAAGTTCGTAGGCCTGGCCGGCAGAACGATCATAATCAGAAGTACGCACCTCATACTCCACTTTCCGGCCAAGTCCGTAATTTATTTTGATCTGATCTGTTTCTTTAATACGTACTCCCCCCTTTTCTTCCACATACGAAGGTGATTTTAATTTATCCTGGTCACTCAGGTCCATGAAAAAAGCCGGGGCAAAGCTTTCGCGCTCATCTTCTGTTGCCATTTCTTCGCCATTGATTTTTATGCGTTTTACCCTCGCATTCAAAATGTCGGAAGGAACATTATTCCCAAACTTTATAATATCCAGTTCTAATGGCAGTACGGTCTGGCTGATTACCAAACTTCCGATGCTTTGTAACACAACCCCTTCCTCTTCGCTGTTCAGTTCACGCAGGCTGACAAGGACAAATCGTTTAGGCGGAAG
>JAAYJR010000361.1 GCA_012522835.1 Bacteroidales bacterium | reverse complement strand
CATTCATAGAAACTCTGAATTTGAAACTTTTGTATCTTTGATAACAACCGGGTTTAACAAACATTTACTTTTGGATCTGAAAATTGATGTCAAAACTTACCGAAATAATAAATCAAAGCGAAGGACGCCGCCTCGAATTTAAAGTGTCGCTGCCATCAAAATCTGATTTGGCAAAATCTATTATCGCTTTTGCCAACGATGCCGGTGGTGAGTTTTATCTTGGTATTCAGGATAACCCCCACGAAGTAATCGGATTAGAAGAAGAAAGCCTTATCGCGCTGGAAGAAAAAATAAGCAACATCATCCACGACCAGTGTACCCCGGTAATTTTACCAGGAATTATGTTTCTGAATTACGAGGGAAAACACATTTTAGTGGTCAAAATTCACAAAGGAAACACACCTCCGTATTACCTTAGAAGTAAAGGAATTGAAAACGGAACATACATCAGGGTGGGTTCAACAAACAGGCAGGCATCACCTGAAATAATTGCTGAACTCGAACGGCAGAAACATAACATTTCATTCGATAGCGAGCTGGTTTACCGGAAAACAGCCGATGAAATTGACCTTCAATCCTTTCGGGAGCTATTCCTCGAAAAAGCCGGAGAGAAATTGACAAAACCTGTTTTGTCAAAACTTGATTTGTATAAAACAGAACAGGGTAAAGAGCTGCCCACCAATGCCATGATTTTATTATCAGACGATGAGTTACGTAAACAGATTTTCCCCTATGCGAAAATCGAATGTGCCAGGTTTAAAGGCACAGTTCCGGGCAATTTCATCGACCAGAAAACCATCGATGTAAATGTTGGGCTACAGGCTGAACTGGCTTACCAGTTTGTTCAAAGGCACATTTCGCAGGGCACAACTGATTGCACGGGTGTTTATCGCAACGATCGTTGGGAATTTCCGGTAATTGCCATTCGTGAAGTTATTCGCAATGCGGTCATCCACCGAGATTATTCATTATCAGGGAAAGACATCAAAATTGCTATTTTCGATGATAAAATTGAAATCACAAGTCCAGGCAAACTAATGCCTTCAGTTGATTTCAGCGATATGGAATCAGGCCAGTCCGACATTCGCAACAAAGCATTGGCCCCTGTTTTCAAAAAGCTCGGAATTATTGAACAGTGGGGCAACGGATTAAGAATTATTGCTGAAGAGTTGCAACCCTACCCCGAAATTGCTTTTTCATGGAACGAACCCGGTATCGCTTTCAGGGTAATATTTGCCAATAAAAACTATGAGCAACAGCACGAGTTGCAGCAGGGGTTTGAAAAAGTACTTATTGTTATAGGGACCAAGTTGGGACTAAGTCGGGACCAAGTTGGGACCAAGTTGGGACCAAGTTGGGACCAAGTCATATCATTGCTGGATTTATGCAGAGAACCTCAATCAGTTCAATCGCTAATGGGTCTGGTTCATTGGACAAACAGAACAAAGTTCAGAAATAAGTACATCAATCTATTCTTAATCATGGAGTATATTCAGATGACAGTACCCTCAAAACCTAATAGTTCAAAGCAAAAGTATATAATTACCGAGAAAGGAAATAAGTTTCTTAAATTCATAAAGGGTGAAAAGTGATAATTTGAAATTTATGCCATCACAGAAACTCCGACGTAAAAAGGACTTCGCTCCATGTGAAGCCCTTGAAAATGATGAAGTGTACAATCTTGGCATTTTTCAATTCAACATATCCAGAATTTCAGAACACATACAAAAAGGAATTCTGGCAGGGGAACAAGAAGACATTGATGTAGTAAAGTGGTACCATCTGCATTGTACCTGTAAGGTAAATGAATTGCATCTACATAAAGTGGATACTTCCGATCCAGTCATTCAAGCAGAAATCAGTCCGGGGAAATTTGAAATTATCGATGGTAACCACCGACTGGAAAAAGCGTACAGAAATCAAATTCATTTTATCCCTTCGTTTAAGATTCTGGCAAAACAACTGGTTAACTATTTCACTCAAGAGAATGGCTATGTTGCTTTTGTGAATTACTGGAATCAAAAGTTGAAAGATATTTAGATATGTCATTCAATATTAAGGGTATCTAAGGCTGACGGCTAATCTTTTTAATAGAGTAGAAAATTACAAAAAGAGAGGAACAACGAGGTGATGTATTGCATGAAAAGCATGCTCAACCTTCCGGAGGAGGAGCAGGAGGTGAAACTGGGGAAAAAACAACGGCAGGGTGAAGGACAGTCCGGGGCCCCGTTTTAGACTTTAACAGGAGGATTGACGGGGGTGCCGGACATATGAAGTATTACTATTTGGTGTGTTTTATTCCTTCACCCGCTTTTTCCAAATTCGTGGATCTCTGCTTGTATGAAAAATGGCAAGGACTTTTATTGAATTGTTACTAACCTGATAATAAATGATAAACGGAAATTTCTTAATGGTATATTTTCGTAAACCTTTATGAACGACAGGAAATGAAAAAGGTGTACTTCTTATGGTTGCCAGACTAGTATTTACGGATTGAAAGAAGGCATTTGCTACTTTGGGGCTATCGCTGAAATAATACTGATAGGAGTTTTCAAAATCATTCTCGGCCTCTTCGGAAAGTTCAATATTATATTGTCCTTCCTTCATATTTTTTTTTGACCATCTCCCAATCCCTGAAAGATGTCTTACCTTCTTCAACCATTTTTAGCCTTTCATCAAGCAACATCTTGTGCTCCTCAGGGATATCATAGCTATCTTCCTTGACGTCAATGATT
>JAAYJR010000562.1 GCA_012522835.1 Bacteroidales bacterium | reverse complement strand
CCTTTCCCCACAACTATGTGCAGATGCTCAACACCGGTATCATCTCAATTGTACGGGGAGGACAAATCACTGCGCAAGCCCCGCATCCGACACATTTAGCGGAATCCACCAAAGGATACGATATCATGTTGTTGCGGTTGAACTCAATTGTTATGGCATTATAACTACACGCGGTCTTACACCTGTCACACTCAATCCTCTCAGTAAGCAGGCAATTATCAAGATGTACTTCCGCTGTGGCCATAAATATATACTGTTTCGCTTCCCGGCTGAATTGTGTAATAGCACCTGTCGGACAAACAACGCTGCAGAGATTACAATCTTCAATGCAATACCCGTTGTTATTAAAAGTTACTTCCGGTGTCATCCATGATGCAGGGTCATCAGGATCTTTGCGATGTACGATAATATTTGACGGACAGGCCTTAATACAACTGCCACACCGTATACACAGTGTGTTGAAAAGGTTTTTGGGCAATGATGATGGCGGCCGGAAATATCTCTTTGAGGGGGCTTTTAGAAAACGGGGGATAATCAGTCCGAGAAGCATCCCTGCCCCCGAGGCAATGAAAACCCTCCTTCCCTTCGATTTCACGGTATTACCGGATTCACCTGATTCCCTTAAATTGATTAACCGGTTCCTCATATCAGCCATTTCGTCCTGCAAACCACCAAGCGGACAAATTTTTACACACCAAATTCCCGGGAAAAACCAGCTTAAAACAATTAATGCCGGCAACCCGGTAAAAGACAATACAACTACCGCAGATACATTTTCAGTGAATAGCGAAAAAAAACCGTTGAATATCGCCATGGGATCCAAAAGAATAAACAAAGGCAACCCTATAACGGCCGCAGCTAACGACATTAAAGCTGTCCACCTGCCCAAAAAAGGCACCTTCCTGAGACTGAACCTGCTTTTCCTGTTATATTTCGAGGCGAGGTCACATAAGAAACCTGTCGGGCACATATAGCGGCAGAACCATCGCTTCCGGAAAAATGACATAATCAGAACTATCACACCAAGGAGATTGAGCAACACAAACGATTTTAACACAAACGCAGTGTTCAGCATTACGAAGGGACTGAACCAGGTAAATAAACCTGTGAGCTTTTGCCAGCCGAACGGGAGGGCCAGGGCAATTGCAGCAAGTGTCGAAATTAACCGGATTTGCGAAGCTTTTAACCTTCTGTTCATCCCAGCCAGGCTCCCTGATCTTTAAGAAGTTGCTTTAATTTTGAAGTATCAAGTTTCCTTACCTGTTCCCTCTCTTTAACTGCCAGACCTGCAGCTGCTCCCGCACCATGACCGGTTACAAGGCAAGTACCTATTATACGGGTGTCCTCCACCAGTTTTTCTTCAAAACAGAAACACCGTCCGGCAACCAACAGGTTCTCTGTCTTCTTTGGAACTAGTGACCTGTAGGGGATTTGCCACATTGGCCGCTCAGCCGGAGAAACCCGCTTGCCATTATACAGCATTGTAGTCCACGCACCACTGATGCCGATTACATCATCAAAATTCTTAAAGGTCATAGTATCCTCAAGGGTGAGTTTATATTCACCGTCCAATATCCTCGACATACGAACACCCAGCTGGGACGCAGTATCCAGTAGAAAAACCTGTTCGTAGCCAGGCACTTTCCTGATCTCCTCAAAATTCTCCCAAATTATGCGGCGGTATTCGAGTTGTAAATCTGATAAATTAACAACATCCAGTCCGTCCTGACCGTCATTGCCGGCCATATTTACCCAGTTAACACTTGGAATCGGCGTTGGCTTTCCTATTGGCATCTTCTTATATCCGGGCGCATTGGTATTTATCCTGTCTACATTGCCCAGCCTGTGAACCAGGCCTATCTTATACTTCATAATATCATATGAGTCACCTGCAAGATGGAACAAATCTCCGTCACCTGTACAGTCAACTACTACTTTTGAAAGAACAGCCATTCTGCCCGATTTGCTTTCAACAAATACGCCTTTTATAGCATTACCGTCCATTATTACCTGGCTGCCCCAGGTGTGGAAAAGCATCTTCACACCCGATTCTCTGACCATCTCATCAAGGACATACTTACCTGCTTCCGGATCAATAACAGGATTTACTTCCTGAATAGTCATACCCATATCTGACAGTCGCTTTGCCATCTCGCCTCCTACCCCATAAATCACCTGCCTTGTATTCTTCTGTTTATCCACAGCATGAGTAGATAACAAAGGCAAAACAAGTCCGCCTGTCCATAGTCCGCCCAGATGGTTATAACGTTCAACCAGATAGGTCTCAGCTCCCGTTCTGCTGGCAGCAATAGCCGCAGCTACACCTGCAGGCCCTCCTCCTATTACCAGGACATCAGTCTCTGCGAGAATGGGGATTTCCCTTGCAGGTTCAGTAATTGTCCGTCCAATCCCAGGAATAGTTTTGGCTGTCTCTTTACTATCTGATCCGGATGGCCCGGTTTGTTGTCTGCAGCCAATGCCAAGACCTATCCCTCCACTTGTAAGAATTGCATTAACTAAAAAATCTCTACGCTTCATTTATCTGATTTTTTTATATTATCTTTTTTTGAATCTTCTCTGAAAGGAATATCCAGCTTACTCTTTCTCTAAAGCAACGCACAAATCATCCCGTCCGTACATAAATACTCCCTGTCTGTCGCCGGTTATTGTTGTAAAGGATCTGGTATTTTAACCAGGTCTTCAATCAATGTACCTTCATGTTCAAATCTTGCAAGAGTGTATACATGTCCGTCCCTTCCGACAGCTATTGAATTGACATAAGTCGGCCGTGACCCGTCGCTGTAAAAAATAGGTCCGTGATCAATATATTTGTTTGTCGGGATATTATAGGTTATAAGGTGAAGATTTTCCAGACCACGTGCTGCACCCATTGCAATCTCTTCAACTCCCTTAACGCGTTTACCGTCAATATATATCGGTCCGCCTGTAAGATAATATATTGTTTCGCCGTCAGGTCCCATGTCAAAACCCAGGTATCCGTAGCTAAACTGGTCGAACATCCCGCTTTTGCGTGAAGGTTCTGACGTAATGCGTTTTACAATCTCAATTTTTTTTGCGCGTGGATCAAATTTAAACAGATACCCCGAATTACCATGCACTCCGTAAGCTACTCCTTCGGACTCATACCAGACAATCCGGCGCCAGTTATATTGCATACTCCCGGGACGTGTATGGTCATATTTGCCGAAATAATCCAGACGGAGGTCTACATCCTCCAGTTTGTTGATAGCCCCGGCTTCCGGATCATAAAAATATATATCACCCTCGGCGGTAGAAAAATAAACTTTCCCGTCACGCGGATCCGTCAACATACTCCTGCACAACACCCTGTAGTCGTCACCAACTTTCCCGGCTTCACCATTTCCGGAAATAAGCCCGAGATTTTTCATCTCTCCGGTATTCACATTATAATGAACAAAATAACCTCTGGGCCAAGTGATCAAAAATATCTGTTTTCTCTTAGTGTCCATATTCATAGTAACCACTCCCTCACCTTCAGGCATAATAGCCAGATCTTCAAATTTTCCGCTTGCCAGATCATGACTAAGAATATGCCCTCCGGGATACAATTTATAACCCTCAGGTGCATTCACCGGAAGGCACTCCATGCCGTCAATCATTTCATAATAGCCTACATGGGTGGATGTATATAATTTTCCGTCACTTTCATAAAAGTTAGAATGTGATTTACCCTGAACAATTGACTTAGTGCCAGCCTCTCCGCACAACTCAGTCAGGTCGCCGAGGTGCTCAACCTTATCAGCCGAAGGGTCATATACATACAGCTGTCCTCCTGTATCAATGGATTGTGAGGACAAACAGTAGTAGATTCTGCCGTCACTGGCCGGACTAATGGCGTTATAAGTATCATGTGCAAGATCAAAACCTGAAAAATAGTGCTTTGCGACCAGTTGCATTTTCTCTTTGATCACAGGCTTACTCTCTTCCTTTTGGCCTGTACAACCTGTTACTGATAAAATAATTACTACTAAAACGGCTGGAAATAACCATCTTTTACTAATTACGTTTCTCTTCATTTGAATATAACTTAGTTAAACAATTAATTATTGGAAAAATTTACCTTACTGAATCTACCAGTTTTGATTCCGGAATGGGGACACCTGATTGTTCTGCCAGATCAAGGACTTTTTTAACGATCCTGGTTTCAATATCTGCCTCCCAGGTTCCGGGCATTCCGTATACTATCTGGGATGTAGCCCCTTCGTATCCACCCTCTCTTAATATTCGGGCAGAAGGAATATACGACATCACATCATTTGAATATCCCATTACAAATAACTCCGGGCCAAACAACTGCTTAAGCCTGATGGCATAATCAATAACCAGCTCTCCTCCAAGGCATACTACCGGCTGATCACCCAGCTGCCATAACTGAACGGGATATGGATATGAAGTAATCAGCTTTTCTCCTCTTTGCAACTTTTCCAGATTCCGTTTTGCCCATCTCTGATTATACCCGGAACTGTTCTCAGCCATCCGGGTAAGATCTTCTGCATTTGGAATACCTGTAAGTGACAGATCAACCTCCCCGTAGTTACATATAATTTCAGGCTCCAATTCAACCATTTCTTCATTTAAAACACGGTCAACGGCAGCTGCCAGTTCCCTGCCATATTGTCTGGCCAGATCAACAGTCCTTCGCGGAATTGGGTTCATATCGGCTCCGGCGCCCTGGAAAAACAGCGCCACGGTTCCCGGATGTAACTGTTCCAGTTCAAGCTGGGCAAATCCGGGATAGTCGCCCGACCATTCATAAAAACTCAACACAGTGGGGTGGCATGCATAACCAAAGGCAACAGCCATCAGTTTTCCGTCAGTACCTTCAACCTTAATTACAGGAACAGCATAATCATTGGGCCCGTTTAAACTTGTCTGGCGGTCGATCAAATTTTCAATGTTATTTCTCCTGTTAACCTGAAACCGGACTACACCGTTATTTGACCATATCCTGGCAGGTTTTAGATTGTTTATTGCTTCGCCCACCAATACAACAATTTTATCTTCAAGCTCTTTTGAATAATTTTCAATCTTCCGAAGTTCATTATTGTCCAACGGATAAATATCATAAAGGGCATCGAGAAGCACAGGCCCGGTATGGGTATGTGAACTATTTAAAATAACCTGTGCCCTTGACAGTCCATATTGTTCTTTAATCCTGTCCCTTATGCGGTCTGACATTCCCTTGGGGAATCCTAAAATATCGGTCGTTACAAGTACCGCTTTTCCACCTGAAGCATCCTCCAGTGCCAGCGCCTTAGCCCGTAGATTATGTAAAATCCCTTCAGAAGGTTTGTTACGCCCTCCATAACCAGCCATCCACATATTCTGACGGGGAGTTATTATCACCTCAGATACACCTGCCTTCCAGACCTGTTCAACTGTCTGGGAAGTAGCAAAAAATATTCCCCCTCCAAAGACAAGAAGGGAGAATAACTTTAAAAATAGTCGTCTCATTCGTAAAAAAATTTTATTAAAATTCAGATAGGCAAAATGTCATTTAACTTCTCGCTCTTAATTTATCTGTATTTTTACTTACTTTCTCTATTGCCGAAGCAATATTTTCCATATCTGTTTTCGTTCCCAGAAGCACATTCTGGGGTATCCAGACAGCCTGCTCTTTACATAGCTTTTCATTTCGCGGACATTGGTTCTTTTCCAGGAATGCCTTATAATCCAGACTGCTTTCAGGATAAAATTTCCTGAAGAACCTGCTGCTAAATGCATCTTTAATAAAAGGCATTTTGTTTAGTTCGCTGTAACCACCGGAACAGGGGACACCCTCTGCCCTCAGTGCTTCTAAAAATTTTCCCCGGGAAAGCCCATTGAAATCATCCTTGTGATATAAAAACGGGAAAAGGTGAAAAGCAGCTCTGGTAACATTATCATATAACCTGTATGGTGTAATGCCCTTAACCTGTCCGATAAGAGATTTCAGATATGTTGCATTTAGGTTCCTTGTTTCTGTCTGTTGTTCAAGACGTTCCATTTGTGCCAGGCCAATGGCAGCCTGATATTCCGAAAGCCTCAGCTTAGTGCCGATCCTTAATGTACCTGCACCCACCTCCCCGGCAACTGAACCATATGGATTTCCATAATTATGATATGAATAGCACCGGTCCATAAATTCTTCGTCGTCGCTGACTATGGCACCACCCTCACCCATAGGAATATTCTTGGAGTTCTGAAAACTGAAGCAACCTGCATTTCCAAATGAACCGACCTTCTTGTTGTCAATTTCTGCAAGCCATGCCTGACATGCATCTTCAATTACAATCAGGTTATGCTTCCGGGCAATTTTCATTATCCTGTCCATATCACAGGGAAGGCCTAAAATGTGAACCGGAATGATCGCCTTTGTATTGGATGTGATCTTTTCCTCGATCTTTTCAGGGTCCATCTGGAAAGTCTCCGGATCAACATCAATAAATACAGGCATTGCCCCACTAAATATTATAGTTGATACTGATGCAATAAATGTGTACGGAGTCACCAACACCTCATCGCCCCAACCAATTTCAAACTGGGCCAGTGAAGTATTCAGGGCGTTGGTACCGTTAACCATTGAGAGGCAACGTTTAGTCCCTATCAGCTTAGCCCACTTTTCCTCAAATTCTGCTACTACCTTATTTCTGGACCATACACCGCTGCGCATAACCTCTAACAGCCTTTTTTCATCAACTTCAGGCTTCCAGATGGGCCATGATGGCCATTTGTGGTTTGTAATCACAGGGTTACCGCCTAAAATCGCAGGTACTGTGGTGTCAGGATTAAATCCTGTAAACAGCTTACCTGCACTACTCAGTCCGACAATAGCCCCGGCACCTGCCAGAGAATTCTTTTTGATGAATTCACGCCTTGTAAAATCTAATTTCATCGGTTCCATCTCTTTTTGTTTGTTAAATATTTTTACAAAATATCTTTTTATTCCCTATATCTTTATACGAGCATAGTGAGGGATGAAAGTTACATATTATTAAAGAATTATCAACTTTTTTCAAAAAAAAAATCAATTTCCCCGATTTCAGTTATAGTCAATTTCAACGGTTCTGCCCGACCTATATGACTCAAGAGCAGCTGTGAAAAGCTTATGACTCCATGTTGTCTCCTCTGGCATAACAGTTCTGAATACCCCCAGAGTAGTCAATCCCGATAATTCACTTATAAATAGGCCAATCATCTGCAGGAACGCATCAGAGAAGCCAAACTCAAATATGCCTCCTGTAATTGATGGTATAGCCGACTGTGATCCGATATCCATTCGCGTCCACCCCTGTTCCTTACCCTCTGTTCTCAAAAATTTAAATGATTTAGGATCGCGGGTTGAAAATTTTGCAGACCCTTCTGTACCGTATACTTCGATGAACCATGTATTTGTGGCTCCCGGCGCCATTCTTTTGGTCTCAATTACCATCGAAAACTCAGAAGCTGTTTTCGGATCTTTTGTTTTACATGTCAGCACAGCATTATCCCATGTTTTACACGGCACGATTCCACCCTTCCCATCAGGCCTGGTCCTGGCAATATTCTGCAGGTCTGCAGAGACAGATACCGGTTTCCAACCCATCCGCAAAGGAATGTGCAATGTGTGCATCCCCAGGTCTCCCATACATCCGTACTCACCATTTATTTCAACCATACGTTTCCAGTTGACAGGTTTATTAAGGTCCATGTCGCTTGAATGATGAAATCCTGCGCGAACCTCTATTAACCTTCCGTAACTGCCTGTCTCCAGCCACTTAATCAATCTCTGACATGCAGGGAAATATGGAAATTCAGAACTGCATCTGACCAGTACCCCGGGATTCATTTTTATTGCCTTAAGTATATTTTCATTTGCTCTGAGGTCAATCCCGAAGGGTTTCTCCCCCAACAGGTGCTTACCTGAATTAATAATGTCAATATAAAACTGTTCATGAAGATTATGCGGTACAGCGCAATATACCGCATCAATCTTGTCAGAAGCTATCAGTTCTTTGTAATTATCTGTTTTTACTTCAATGTCCGGAAAATTGTCAGTGTACCACTTCCAGTTAACCGGATTCCTGCTGCATATACCATTTAGCACAGGAATATTCCCATCAGACAAAAGATGGCACCAACGGGAAATTGCGCTGCAGAACTCTTTTCCCATCAAGCCGAGGCCTATTATTCCAAACCGTATTCTTTTCCTGTCCATTACTTATATCCAAATTCTTTTTCAACCTCGGAAATAGACTCTTCAATAAAGTCCATACCCATATTTGCATATTTTTCATCCATAATGAGAGGCGGTGACATACGTAGAATATGCCCGGCAGGTATCCAGGCAAGGCCTTTACGGAATGCCTTCTGATAAACCAGCTTACCGGCTTCCTCAAATGGTTCTTTTGTTGTTTTATCCTTTACCAGCTCGATACCCAAAAGAAATCCCTTCCCTTTAACATCGCCAATTATGGGATGATCTTCTTTCATTCTGTTCATTCTGTCCATAATTGACCTGCCTACAGTGCGGACATTTTCCAGGATTCCCTCCTCTTCGATGACCTCAATTGAAGCCAGGGCAGCAGCACATGCCATAGGATTTCCTCCATAACTGGAAGAGGCAGAAATTTTCTCCAGCGCCTCCCCGTTTTCTTCCCTGACAACCATTGCAGTCACAGGGAACCCGTTACCAAATGACTTACCAAAAGTAACTATGTCAGGAACAACATTGTAATGTGACAATGCCAGCCACTCTCCGGTCCTGCCCATCCCTGCAAGCACCTCATCGTCTAATAGTAAAATATTATGATTTTCACACAGCTTCTTTAGTTTCGGAAAAAAATCATCCGGCGGAAATATGCTTCCTCCCCATCCCTGGGCAGGCTCAAGCACAAATCCTGCTACATTGCCAACTGTGCCCTCTTTGATGAAGTTTTCATAAAAACTAATATAAGCATCAGTATCAATTGTTCCGTCATTTTTAGTCCACAACGGACGGTAAGGATCAGGCCGGGGTACCATGTAAAAACCTGCGGCACGGGTGGGACCGTAACTATGTACCTCTCCTCGATACATCTGAGCACAGCTTACCGAGGCCATGGTTTTGCCATGAAAATCGCGGTACGCAGATATAAATTCATGTTTCCCCGTAATTGCCCTTGCTGCACGGATTCCTGCCTCAACAGCTGTTGTTCCGTCTGAATACAACTGGATTGCATTTAAATTGCCGGGGAGCACAGCAGCCATCTTTTCCATCAATTTCTCCTTTACCGGAGTGGTAAAATCATGAGCGTTCATTAGTTTTTTTGCCCAATGGGCAATAGCTTCCGAAATTTTTGGATGACAATGGCCCAGGGAAGTTACATATATCCCGGATGAGAAGTCAAGGTACCTGTTACCATCAACATCAGTCATGGTTATGCCATATCCCTCTTCAAAACAGACCGGGAATAATTTTACCTGGGAACTCAGCCCTTTCATGTACTTTGCAGTATTTTTGTGCATTGCCCTCGATTTGGGACCGGGTGGTTCCGTTATTAGTTCAGGAACACCTGAAGCACTCTCTTTCCACCAATCTTTCATTATTTAAAATTTTAAATTATTTGTTAATAAGTCAATATTTAATTGCTTTTTATTATTTGTATATTATGCTTTTTATATTTAGTCATATACCTCTCATCCAGTTCGCTGTCGGTGATTACCACATCGACAGCTGACAAAGGGGCAAATCTTACAAATGAATCCTTTTCAATCTTGGACGAATCACTCAACAGGTAAACTTTATCTGAATTCTCAGCCATCTTTAATGTAACAGATGCCTCATTCTCGTCAAAAGAGGTTAATCCCCCCGATAATGAGACCCCATCCGCTCCGATAAACGCTTTGTTGGCATGAAACTGGGAAATATTCCTGTCGGCAAACAAGCCATAAATTGCCTTACGCTCATTTATCACCTCACCACCAATAAGTATCAGCTTAATGGCCGGAAAATTAATCAACCCGGAAGCAATTGGAAGTGAATTTGTTATAATAGTAAGCGATTCAAATTTTGTAACATATTTTGACATAAACGACAAAGTTGTACCACAGTCAATAAAAATAATGTCATTATTCTCAATAAATGAAGATGCTGTCCGGCAAATTGATTCTTTATTTTTACTGTTTCTGCTGATCTTACTGTCATAAGTAAAAAGCTGACCGGCGGCAACAGATTTCACTGCACCGCCGTGAGTCCTTATTAAAAGTCCCATACCCTCTAATTCAGTCAGATCACGCCGTACAGTAATTTCAGAAACATTACATTTATCCATTACTGTATGGATTGATACAAAATCATTGCTGTTTATAAGATCTAAAATGATCTTTTTACGTATTTCAGGCTTCAGGGATCTGTCGTTCATTCGTTAAAATCAGATTAAGATCGATTCGATCATTTTCAAACAAATTTAATCAAAATAATTTTAAATACAATTTTTTAGCCTTATTTGTAACGCTACATTACCACCACGAGAAGATTCAAGCTATTTGTTGTCTCTGGCGTTCGCCTGACAAATTTGATTTCTGTACCCGGATCCGGGCGTCTACTCCTAATATCTCTTTCTAATTACCAAGTAATGGATTAATATCCAACTCTTTAATTTCCGTTGCAAATCGAAGGAGAGTGGAAAGCCTGACTATTATTTCAGCAAATTTTTTAATATTTACACCTTCCTGGCGCCTGTACCCTTTTAAAATTTTATATGACCTTAGCTGCCTGATCATAGACATTGCCTCTCCCATCGTCAGAGGTGCCAGTCCGGAGGCAACATCTTTCAACACCTCCACATAAATACCTCCAAGTCCGCACATCACCACATGCCCGAACTTCTCCTCATATGCAGCTCCCAGAAAAAGTTCAGTGCCTCTTGCCATTTGCGCTACCAGCACACCTTT
>JAAYJR010000203.1 GCA_012522835.1 Bacteroidales bacterium | reverse complement strand
CACTTGACAATTATAAGATCCAGCCTACAACACTTATTTGTATGGGACCCGGTGCCTATAAATGGAATCTCGTTGAAGGGCCATCCACAATCGGGCTTGTGCCCCGTGAGATGAGAGCAGAGAGAGTAAAACGGCTTCACGAAGGCATTGATTTTTGTAAGGCTGCAGGCATACCATCAGTACATGCCCATTTTGGATTTATTCCCGAAGCTCCGAAGGATACTTTATATCTGGAGTTGGTTGATGTGATGAAGCCAATTGGTGAGTATGCACTGAAGCAGGGCATAGATATTCTGTTTGAAACAGGCCAGGAAACACCGGTAACCCTTCTTCGGGCAATAACTGATATAGGAACAGGAAACCTGTTTGTTAACTACGACCCGGCCAACCTTGTTATGTATGGAAAAGCAAATCCATATGACGGCCTTAAAGTTATCGGCAAATATGTAAGGGGATTTCATGCTAAAGACGGAACCTATCCGGTAAATCCGAATGAGCTGGGTAAGGAAGTCCCGATACCTGAAGGAGAGGTGGATTTTCCGGGAATTTTTGCTACCCTGAAAAAATTAAATTATCCCGGTACCATTACAATAGAATGCGAACTTGCCGGTCAGAAGAGTGATTATATATTAAAAACAAAAGACTATCTGAACGGTATCATTGCAAAGCTTTAACCTGTTTCTCTTCCAGCGGTTATGCCTGAACTTACAGAGTTGCACAACTGCATTTACTGTCAGGCAATACTGATACTAAATAATATGTAGAATATTTTATCGGGCGGTAAAATTTATTCAACAGATTCATGTTTGTACATAAAGTTGTAACATTCTTTGTGGAAACATGAAATATTTTCATATTTTTAAAATAAAAATATGTTCACCAAATTGTTACTGACATTATTACTTCAGATAGTATTAATCTTTCCGGCCGTTTCACGGCAATTATCTGAAAGTGTTACCCTAAAAGACGGAGCTGTAAATGGAGTTGTGATAAGCAGAAACGGCAAAACCCTTGTTGTTTACGGTGATCCCGGCAATGAGGTTAGTAAGGCAGAGATGGTTTTGTTCACTCATTTCAGGAGGGATGTTACATGGGCAGGCAGAAGTCTGGTTATGAACGGTGCATCAGCAGTGGTTCCGGCTCAGGAAAAGGCGTATTTTACCCGTGGAGATTCGATATGGAAAGATTACTTACATTCGAGGTATGTTAATATGCAGAATCAATCTACTAAGATCAGCCTTCAACCAATTAATATATCTTATTTAGCTAAGGGAGGCGAACATATAAAGTGGCAGGATCTTGATATAAAGGTTCTTGATACACCCGGATACACCCGGGGATCGGTTACTTATATAATAAATATTGATAATAAAAAATATGCCTTTACAGGTGATCTGATTTATGACGGCGGGAAAATCCCGGATCTGTACAGTTTTCAGGATTCATACGGCAAGATCGGTGGTTATCATGGTTATGCGACGAGATTGGGACAACTTATCAGAAGCCTTCAGCTCATTGCCAGGGAGAATCCTGATTATATAGTGCCCTCAAGAGGTCCTGTCATAACTGGCACAGGATCAGTGAATAAACTGACAGATCGTATTCAACGGTTTTATAAAAATTATCTCACTGTTACCGCTTACCGGTGGTATTACCCGGAGCGGACAGAAGATTTGACAGAATATATTTTAGGAGCAGAAAATAGTGTCCGGCCTGTGCCATACTCTGTTCAAAATGATCCATATAGCTGGAGTATGCGTTTTAACACTGTATGGCTTGTTTTTGCAAAAGACAGCTCTGCTTTTCTGATGGACTGCGGGAGCAAGGCTGCCCTGGACAGATTGAAAGAGATGAAAGAGTCAGGACGGCTGAAAAGGCTGGACGGTATATTTATAACCCACTATCATTCTGATCATGTTACCTATATAAATGAAGCGGTTAAAGAATTTAATTGTCCGGTCTATATTACCAAAGAGGTAAAAGATATCCTTGAAAATCCGTCAGGATATAATATGCCTGCATTAATTAAAGATCCGATAACCAATCTTACTGTCATGGATGATGGTGAGAAGATGGACTGGAAGGAGTATACCCTTACCTTTCGTTTTTTCCCCGGACAAACATTATATCACGATGCTGTTCTGTTTGAAAACCAAAACGGAGAATCAATATTTTTTATCGGCGACTCTTTTACACCAACCGGGATTGATGATTACTGTTTGTTAAACAGGAATTTTCTTAATCCGGGGACAGGATATTTTTACTGCCTGGATGTGATCAGGCAGCTGCCTGCCAATGTCATGCTGGCTAACCAGCATGTAGATCCGCTTTTTACCTTTTCGAAAAAGGAGCTGACAGATCTTACAAATAATCTTATAGAAAGAAGACAATTGTTACAGGAATTACTTCCGTGGGAGAATATTAATTTTGGACTGGATGAGCAGTGGGTGAGATTTTATCCCTATGAGAAAAATGTTAATCCGGGAAGCACACATGAACTGGAGGTTATAGTATATAACCATTCAGAGAGGGAAGAGGCTTTTCTGATAGAGATAAATTTACCACCTGGTTATCATACAGGCCTGACATCTTCGACAGTTACCGTTGCTCCTTTATCTGAAGGCAAACAGGTTTTTAAAATAAAGGTACCCGGGGATGCAGAACAGGGCGTTCAGTTGATAACTGCAAATGTAAAGTATAAAAATATGGAACTGAGGGAGTGGTGTGAATCAGTTTTTAATGTTACGACCCGATAAATTGATGATAATACACTAATAATTTTAATTATGAAACCTATACTGTCATTAGTAATTTGTATTCTGATTTGTGGTTACTCCTTTGGCCAGGAAGATGACCAGATAAGAAAAGACTGGCAAAAAATGCACGACTCAAAATCAGGACTTTTTGAAGAGTATAATAATCTGAAATTCGGAATGTTTATTCACTGGGGGGTATACTCAAAGCTCGGAGGTGTTTATAAAGGAGTTAAAATAGTTCCTGAAACTCACGGGGGACAGGCAACAATTGGCGAATGGATAATGTATTCTGCACAGATACCACGCGCTGAATACAGAGAGATCGCAAAAACATTCAATCCCGTAGGATTTAATGCCGATGAGTGGGTAAAACTGGCAAAGGAAGCGGGTATGCGTTATATTGTGGCAATGCCAAAACATCACGATGGCTTTGCAATGTACCATTCAAAGGTTACCGACTATAATATATATGACCTGACTCCCTTTAAGCGTGATCCCATAGAAGAGTTGTATAAAGCATGTCAGAAATACGGGATCAGGATGGGAATATACTACTCACACTCTATCGACTGGATGGACGGGGGTGATGCAGGAATAGCCCAGGCCAAAAAAGCTGATCCGCAGTTGAATGATACACGTGCCGCCAATACCTGGGATCCCTCACCTGCGACCTACGTGGAGTATATAGAAAATAAGGCTAAGCCGCAAATGAGGGAACTGCTTACAAAATTTCCCGATCTGGTAGAGATTTGGTATGATTTCCCAAGATATATGAATTTGAAACAAAGCTTTGAGTTTTATAAGCTTGCATATGATTATCAGCCTGGTTGCCTTATAAACAGCCGTGTGGGGAATGATCTTGGTGATATGCTTACTGCAGGCGATAATCAGATACCGACAGAGATAAACAGTAAATACAAAACCTGGGAAACCCCCGGAACACTTAATAATACCTGGGGTTATAAGAGTTACGATACTGACTGGAAATCATTGAATGAGATGTTATTCTGGATTGTTGAGATTGCAAGTAAGGGTGGTAATTATCTTTTAAATGTCGGTCCTGACGGAAACGGGGTGATCCCGGAGGCAAGTGTGAAAGTGCTTAAAGAGATAGGTTCATGGATGAAAATAAACGGGGAAGCTATCTACGGGACAACAAAATGGAGCACTATGAAAGAGGGGCCGACTATGCTGGAGATGAAAAGCACCACTGCACGTAAGGAACACGGATTTAACACTGTATTTACCTCTGAAGATTTCTGGTTCACGAAAAAGGATAATAATGTGTATGCTATTTCTCTTGCGGGCAGTACTGATGATAAAGTTAGCCTGAAGGCACTTTATGATTATAGGGATAAGATCAAAAGTATCAGGATGCCCGGAGTAAAAGGAAAATTAAAATGGAGTGCCGCCGATGGTAAAATTATTGTAAAGATGCCGGCAAGAAGAGATTCTGACCTGCCCGGATTTGTGTTGAAAGTATCGATGTAAATAAAAATTAGAATAAATTATGAAAAACAGAAAAAATCAAAATCGGCGTGAATTTCTTAAAGAGACTGCTTTATCTGCCGCAGGCTTAATGATAGTTCCCCGTCATGTTATCGGAGGTAAAGGATTTACAGCCCCCAGTGATATGGTCAACATTGCAATTATTGGCGCCGGCGGACAGTCTATGTACAGCATCAGGGAGCTGGCAAAGCTTAATGATGCCAGGATAATATCAATTGCTGATCCGGCGGAGCACTGGGAAAATGATATTCTGTACAGCACCGACACAGGACGCGGTCCGGTTAAGAAATTTATCGAATCGCAGTATAAAGAAAAAATTCCCAATTATAAAATCTCTGAATATGTTGATTTTCGTGAAATGCTTAAAAAAGAGAAAGCAATTGATGCAATAGTTTGCGCCTCGCCTGACAATACACATGCCTACATCTCTATATATTCAATGAAGGCAGGAAAACATGTGTATTGTGAAAAACCCCTGACTCACAATATCAGGGAAGCACGGGAAATAAACCGGGTTGCGAAGGAGACCGGACTGGCTACTCAGATGGGAAACCAGTTACACAGTACTGACACTATTCGTCAGACAGTTGAATATCTCAGGGGAGGTGTCATCGGAACTGTCCGTGAAGCTCATGCATGGGTAAGCGCAACAAGATGGCTTCCCTTCCTGAGCGGTTTTCCAAAAGAATCAACCCCTGTGCCTGGTAATTTTAACTGGGACCTTTGGCTGGGGCCGACAGGTTTCCGTCCTTATAACAAAATGTATACTCCTGTAAAATGGCGTGATTTCTGGGATTTTGGCTGCGGAGCACTGGGTGATTTTGGTTGCCATGATATGGATGCAGCTGCCTGGGCGTTTAACCTCTCCTCGCCCGACACGGTGCAGGTTTTTCCGGCAGGAAACAGGGGCAGTAAAGATATTGCCCCATACGGGGAGATAGGATATTATAATTTTTCAGCCAGAGGAGAACAGGCCCCGTTAAAACTGACCTGGTATTCAGGAGGATTATTACCGGATATACCGGAATCTGTTCCCGGTGACCTTAAGCTGTCGGGACGAGGTGCTATGTATGTTGGTGATAAAGGTGTTATTATTACTAACGGAGGAGCTTCAACACCCCCGTTGGTATTTCCTGAAAAACTTCGGAAGTCAGCTACAATCCCTCAACCTTCCCTGCCAAGGTCCAAAGGCCACCATCGTGAATGGATTGATGCTGTTAAAGGTGGCGTGCCGGCTATGTCTAATTTTGAATATGCATCGAAGCTGACAGAAATAACACTTCTTGGTGTACTGTCGCTCAGACTCGGCGGACAAAAAGTGTATTGGGACAGTGAAGGGATGAAAGCCACCGGACTGTCTGAGGCTGATATATTTATTAGTGAGCCCGTCAGGAAGGGATGGGAAATATAATGATCATAAAAACAGATTTAATTTTTTAAAAATGAGGTACCAGACTTATACAGTATTATATCTTCTATTAATATTTTTTTCAGGATGTGGCCAGAGATCAGACATGACGGTCAGTGATCTTCGTTGTGAGAATTTAAAAGATCCTGTTGGGATTGATAAAAAAACCCCCCGGTTCAGCTGGAAAATAAAGAGTGATGTTAACGGTGCCCGGCAGACAGCATATCATATTTTGGTGGCAAGCGATTCTTCTCTTTTACGTGAGGGAAAGGCAGATTTGTGGGATACCGGGAAAACAGCATCTTCAGAAAGTATTTTGATCCCATACGGGGGAGAAAAAATATCATCCGGGACTCCGGCATTCTGGAAAGTCAGGGTTTATAACCAAAATGATGAGGTGTCGCCCTGGAGCCGGGCAGGCTCGTTTTTAACAGGACTTACAGACGAAGCAGACTGGAAAGCTTCCTATATAGGATATAATATTGATGCGGGATACACCGAATGTCCGCAATTGTATAAGTCTTTTAATGTTGACGGCCAGGATGCCGGATATTTTTTACATGTCAATTCGCTTGGCTATCACGAGGTTTATCTTAATGGCGACAAAGTGGGCAATGGTGTTCTGACACCTGCTGTGTCGCAGTACGGGAAGAGATCCCTTGTAAATACCTACGATCTTTCGGGGCATCTGAAAAAAGGAAAAAATGATCTTATGCTCTGGCTTGGAAGCGGCTGGTATACCGAAGGGCTCTTTGATGTTGTCAATACCGGTCCGCTGGTTAGGGCACAGCTTGAAAAAGTTGACAGAAATACCAGGGAGACAATACTTGTTACCGACAGTTCATGGTCGGGCAGGAACAGCTCCTATAGCCGTACCGGCAGCTGGAAGCCACATAATTTCGGAGGCGAAATAATTGACGGGGCACTTATGAAGAGTGATCTTTCAACTGAGAATACAGAAGGAAGAAGCTGGGAGCCGGTAACAGAAGTTCAGGTTCCTGCACATAAAGTAACACCACAGATGGTTGAGCTGGATCAGGTTACAGATACGATAAATCCCGTGGCAATTGTTCAGATAGCTGAGGATACATTTATTGTTGACATGGGACGGACCCTTACCGGGTGGCTTGAGATGAATTTTGATCAGCTTGAAAAATCACAGGAGATAGTCATTGAATATTTTGATAACCTGGATGATTTCAGGTCATTTTCCCCGTCTGATAAATACATTGCTGCAGGCGAGGGTCCCGAGGTGTTCAGGAACAAGTTTAATTATTACGGGTACAGGTATTTAAGGATATATAACCTGCCGGGGATGCCTGAACTGGATTCCATCAGGGGATACCTCATCCATACAGATTATGAAGCGGCGTCCGGTTTTGAGTGCTCTGACACTGACCTGAATAGGATCCATGACATGTTTGTATATACACTTCGCTGTCTCAGTCTTGGAGGCGTACTGGTTGATTGTCCCCATATTGAACGTCTGGGTTACGGGGGGGATGGCAATGCATCGACAGTTACCGCCCAGACAATGTTTGACCTGGCCCCGATGTATACCAACTGGTTCCAGGCATGGTCGGATGTGATCCGTGAAGACGGCAGCATGCCGCACACAGCCCCTAATGTTAACCATGCAGGAGGAGGACCGTACTGGTGCGGGTTTATTATTACCGCATCATGGAATAGTTTCATCAATTACGGGGATACACTGATGCTGAGGACCAATTATCCCGTGATGCAGAAATGGCTTGAGTATGTCGATAAATATACGGTAGACGGATTACTTAAACGTTGGCCGGATACACCCTACAGGGCGTGGTATCTTGGCGACTGGGCCTCGCCGGAAGGTGTGGACCATACTGCAGAAGCCTCGGTTGATTTGGTAAATAACTCATTTATGGTCCTCTGTTATGATTATTTACAGAAAATTGCCCGTGTGCTTGGCGAAACTGATGATATTGAACATTATGCCTCAAGGGAGAAAAAACTTAAAGAGATAGTTCACAATACCTATTATGACGATGTTAATCATATTTACGGGACAGGGATACAGGTTGACCTGGCTTTTCCGTTGCTTGCAGAAATAGTGCCCGGGGATCTGGTTGATGAGGTTGTTGAAAGCCTCGAGAATGAAACTTATGAAAAACGCGGGGGCCATATTGCCTGCGGACTCGTGGGACTTCCGGTACTGACAGAATGGGCAGTGAAAAACCGGGCATATGAACTGATCTATACGATGCTTAAAAAGAGAGATTACCCGGGTTATCTGTATATGATAGATAAAGGCGCCACAACTACATGGGAGCACTGGAATGGCAATCGCAGCAGGATACATAACTGTTATAACGGAATCGGACAATGGTTTTATCAGGCAGTGGGAGGCATAAAGCCCGTTGAAGAATTTCCCGGATACAGGAAAGTGATTATTGATCCTCAGATACCGGACGGTATCCATTGGGCTAAAACTTTCAAGGAGACACCATTCGGCAGGCTGGCTGTAAATTGGGAAATTACAGAGGGAAGAATGGTTATGGATATCGACATACCGGTTGGCGTTGAAGCTTCAGTAATTATTCCTGATAATGGTGGGGATTGTGTATTAAATGGCAGCGAATATTTACTTGCTGATCAGGGAACCTCATCAGTAGAACTGATAAGCGGCAAACATAAAATAGAATATAAATTATGAATTTAAAAACTATGAATTTTCAGGTTATTAACCTGATAAGGCTTGTTGTTATTCTGAGTTTCATCTCCGGTTTATCCTTTGCACAGACAAATAATCCCCATCTTAATCCACCGAAAATAATCAGGAATCCGGCTTCAGAGAGTAACTACAACTCTGAATCCAGGAAATTTACAGGTATCTCCAGTATGGCAGTCACCCGTGAAGGGCGTTTATGGGCGGTTTGGTATGCCGGAATTACCCCTTCCGAAGACCCAAATAACTATGTTGTTGTATCCACAAGCGCGGATAAGGGCGTGACCTGGGAGGAAGTACTGGCAATTGACCCCGACGGTCCCGGACCTGTAAGGGCTTATGATCCTGAGGTGTGGACAGATCCCGATGGTAAGCTTTGGATTTTCTGGGCCCAGCATATTCAGCCTGTTAAGGCTACAAAT
>JAAYJR010000198.1 GCA_012522835.1 Bacteroidales bacterium | reverse complement strand
CTTCAGGAAAGATCTCCATGTTTCAAAATTAAATTTAACTTTGGATGCAAAGTTTAATACATCTCTCCAGTCTTTTCAGTTCATGAAGCGTAATCTATTTGTTTTCTTAATTTCCCTTCTTGTGTTTTTGTCTGGCCAGTCATGCGCAACGGTTAAAAATATCCGTGAAAATATGGGCAAGTTGCCGGGGATATTGCTGACAGATAAGAAATCATCTTCAGGATACCAGGGAACAGATGTTTTTTCAGATGATTATTCTAAGGAGAATACAAGGTCCGTTACAGGATTTTCGGGAATTGTAAAACATACTATTTGTGGAAATGAAAAATGGGAGGATCCTGTTGGTATTCAGGCAGGAATCATTTATCCTTTTTACAGGATTAATGAATTTGTTGATTTGAGAGTTGAAGCCAATATAAGCATGCAGGGCGCTAAATGGGAAGAATCGGAGATAAGAGGAAGGACTAATCTCTTATATATCAACATACCTGTAGTGGCAAGGTATCAGACAGATTTTGGATTGTATGCAGAAGGAGGATTGCAAAGCGGTTTCCTGATAAGTGCCAGGAAATATGAAGGTACAGTGGAGAATTATATGAAAAATATGAGATTGCTTGACCTCGGCATTCCGCTTGGAATTGGTTATGAATTCAGAAATAATTTCGGAATTGGAATAAGAATCATTACTGGTTTTACTGATATTAGCAGATATTCTTCCTCTTATGACCGGAATTTTGTCATGGCACTCCGGGGAACATATACTTTTAGTTTTAAATAGGATCGATTTTTTTATGCTACTCTGGTTGAGATTCTGTCTCCCTGCTTTTTCCAGAAATCAGCAAAAATTTTCCATTCGGACTCAACATCCTCTTTTTGGCCGTAATACAAGAGGTGCCACTTACCTTCAAGAAGATCTTTTTCCCAGATACCATAGTATCGGATATTGTTGATGACAGTGTTGGTATATTTAGCCATCAGGTCACCGTTATGCTTCCTTATAATGCCTGAAATCATTTCTCCCTTTAACAAAGCATTCCGGATTGGCTTATTTAAATTAAGCAACTTTACTTCATCAGGCTTTTTAGACTTTTTCATATTTTCAGGTTTTGGTTAATTACCTTATTGCTATTGACTTTCTGCCATAGTAATACGATAAAATACCTGTAAATGTTTCAATACCGGCATGATACATAGTCTATGTTTCATTTAATGAGAATATTATGAATTTGTCATTAAATGAAGAAAATAATTTCTGCCGGCAGCTTAAGGCTGAAGGGAGATTTTTTTCGATTAGTTATGTTTTCCGTTAACGGAAAGCTTTATATGTCTTTTTATAATTTTTTTTCGGACTCTTCTTGTATTTGCTGTGAACATTTTTTCTGGCCTTTTTATTATGTCCGGAATAAAAAGCCCTGTTTCGTTTTTGCTGGGTATTGTCAAGCAGCATAAGACCTCCCAGCTGGCTTTGATTTCTTTTACCGGCATAACATCCGGTCATTGTTACCGAGATCAGGGAAATAAAAATAATAATTCTTACTAATCTCTTCATAATGATTCGTTTTAAACAACCGTTTTCATTATACGGGTTTAATTCACAGTATGGTTTGCATAAGATTCTTTCAGTGTTCTTTTACGAATATTTCAGAAAAATGTTCCCACAACTCATTTTGCAGGAATTGTATGAATGCTGAATATTTTTGGCCCACGAAAATAAAACCAGGTTCAGGAAGTGATAACAAAAATCCTTCAATCATTTTATTTCCGCATTATTTCATTGTTTCATAATTGCCCAAATATTCAGGTACAAAAACAAGTGTATTAATCCTGCCAGACAGCTTACAGATTTTCGAAGGAGCTTCCGGTCTGTTTAACAAAAAACAGGGAGAGTTTATTATCACCGGCATCTAGCCGTTTGGATAAAGAGAATATAAAACCTCATTTCCCTTCAGTTACCTGCCGGATCACACAGAGCCAGTTTTAGCTAGGGATTCATTTGATCCGTTCTTTACGATTACCTGCCGGATCACATATAGGCGGTTTAAATCAGGGATATTTCTGATCCGTTCCTCCCCGGATTACATGTAGCCAGTTTAAACTATTTTGATCAGCTTCCTTCAGTTACTTCCCGAATCACACGTAACCAGTTTAAACCAAGGATCTTTTTGATCCGTTGGTCGCTGTAGCCTAACTTTTGCAATGCTATGGTCATCTGCGGGAAATCGCTGATGTCTTTAATTTCACGTGGCAGTTCAGGACCGCCATCCAAATCGGAACCTATGGCAACATGGTCCTCGCCAACCAGGTTTACTCCATAGTCGATCACTTTTGCCAGCTGATCCACATGCATCCAATATTCGTCAGGGATAGTACCTCTCAAATTCAGCGGAACCTCAAGCGCCAGTTCCCTGTCTGCGTCTTCAATTGTCTGCAGGGTGGCCTGCGGAACCAAAGAGGCAGGTGTAGTCCCTTTGGGAACAGTTGTTTGAGTAAGATCAGCAGGTTTTACCCATTCCCAGTATTTGGGATTGTTAAAAAGGCTTCCGAAGTGAACACCAATCACTCCACCTTTTGATGCAAGAGCTTTTGCTGCTTCATCGGTAATGCAACGGGGATGATCCACGACACCGTAAAATCCCCCATGACTGTAAACAACAGGATGTTTACTCACTTCTGCAGTTTGCAGGATGGCGTCATTGGAAGCATGAGCAACATTAATGACCATTCCAAGGTTGTTCATTTCGGCAATTAGCTTTTTTCCGAGGTCATTAATGCCGTGCCAGTAGTTGATATCGCTGCAGGCGTCAATGAAAGCATTTGATGTATTATGTGCGGTCAGCTGGATTGATCTGAGTCCTAAGCGGTAAAGTGCCCGAAGGAGGTTTATGTCACCGTCAAGGTCAAAGCCGCCTTCCAAATCCAGAAAAGCTGCCATTTTACCTCTCTTGTTGATATTTTCTATATCAGAAGCCGTGAGTGCCAGCTCGATCATCGAGTTATTCTTTTTGATCTGATCCAGTGCCAGGTTCACCACACGAAACGTGTTTTTTGTTTCGAACCTTCCGGGATAGTAGTGTTCAGGAGTATAAACCGAGAAGAACATCGCATCCAGTCCTCCTTCCTTAGCTCTTGGAAGATCAACGGTCCCGTCGGAATAACGCTGACCGATATCTGTGTTCATCAATAACTCTCGGGTCATTACATGCACATGTCCATCCATAACAAATGATTCGCGATGCAGTGCAGGCATAGGTTTATTCTGTTGAGTCAAAGGACGGTTATATCCGGCTGCAGGAGCATCGAACAGGGATTGCAGTGGAATAGCTCCTCCTGCTATCGGCATAAGTGCCAGGCTCTTAATAAGGTCTCTTCGTTTCATTGTAAATTGGTTTATTCGTTCACTTGTATTAGCATTATCTTTTTCCGG
>JAAYJR010000327.1 GCA_012522835.1 Bacteroidales bacterium | reverse complement strand
GAACAGCGTACCAATGCACTTTTCCTTCTGACAAAAGAACTTTCTAAGGCCAGTGGAATTGATGAGGTGTTGAAGGTGGCTATCAGGGAAATTAATAATCATTTTCAGGTTGACCCATTTTTTATTCTTCAGGACGGGGAAAATGTTTTGAAGAATTCAGGCAGGTTACAAAAGGAAAAAACTCTGTCACCTTCAGAATACCATATTGCCGAATGGGTTTTTAAAAATTCTCAAAAAGCAGGCGCATATACTTCCAATTCGATGGGAATAAGTTATACCATTTACCCACTTCCGGGAACCCGGATCAGTCCGGGAGTTGTTGCCGTAAAACAGGATCAGGAGTTAACCGGAGATCAAAAATCATACTGGGATACTTTTTTAGTACAAATATCTAACGCGCTGGAGCGTGAATTCCTGGGGGAAATGGCACAAAGAGTCAGGTTTTTAGATGAATCTGACAGGTTATATAAAACATTGTTCAATTCTATATCGCATGAACTGCGAATTCCGGTGGCTACCATTATGGGTGCTTCAGATACGATGTTGAATACAACTAATTCAGACAGCATGCAATCTGCCCTGGTAAATGAAATTTTTACTGCATCCCTGCGGCTGAACAGGTTAATTGAGAATCTGCTCAATATCTCACGGATCGAAAGCGGACATATCTCTGCACGACTCGACTGGTACGACGTAAATGACCTGGTTAACAAAGTAGCTGATGACTTAAAAGATGAACTGAAACCATTTACACTGAACGTAAATGTACCGGAAGAGATGCCTCTGGTGAAAATTGATTTTGGACTGATGGAGCAGGTTTTGTACAACTTACTTATAAATTCTACTCAATATGCCCCGCCTGCTTCAGAAATTATTCTTTCAGTTGGTTATACCGACGGTAACATGGTTATTGAAGTTTCTGACAGAGGTCCTGGTTTTCCGGAAAGTGAACTGAAGAACGTATTCAGAAAATTTTTCAGGATTGACGAACACAAGGCAGGTGGGTTGGGACTGGGACTGTCAATTGCCAAAGGTTTTGTTGAAGCACACAGGGGAGTAATTTCCATAGAGAATCTTGAAAATGGCGGAGCCAGGTTTGCCATTAAAATCCCAACCGAAATGGCAGACATTAAAAATTTGAAGGAGGCAGATTATGAATGAATACGGACCCATATTGGTTATAGACGATGAAAAACAAATTCGCAGGTTACTTGAAATAACACTTACTGCAAGTGGGTATAAAATTATATTATCGGTCAATGGGAGGGATGGCCTGGTTGATGCGGTGACACATAATCCTTCGTTAATCCTTCTCGATTTGGGATTGCCGGATACTGACGGACAGGAAATTTTAAAAAAACTCAGGGAATGGTATCAAAAGCCGGTAATAATTTTGTCAGTCAGAGATTCGGAAGAGGAAATAATCAGGGCTCTTGATAACGGAGCCAACGATTACATTACCAAACCCTTCAGGACGGGAGAACTGCTTGCCCGTATCAGGGCCGCGTTAAGGCCGGGCAATGACACAGCCGACATTACAGAACTGACCTTCGGTTCATTAACTATTGACATGGCCAGTCATGTTGTACGTAAAAATAATGAGATACTGAAACTTACTGCCACTGAGTATTCTTTGCTGCTCATGCTGGCCAGAAATAGCGGACGTGTACTGACCCATCAATATATTTTAAAAGAAATATGGGGTTACGGGTACATTGAACAAACCCAGTACTTAAGGGTTTTTGTCGCCCAGTTAAGGAAGAAAATTGAAGATAATCCTTCCAAGCCAAAACTATTAATCACTGAATCCGGTATCGGATACAGGTTTGGGGAATAAAACAGTTATGCAAAATAATTTCCATATGAATGAATCTGTTGAGACTCTAATCAACTGATTCATCCGTTTCTGTTAATTTGTCAATCGGAGTCAGTTCCAATTTGCGGAATTCAACTTCGGAACCTTCAGCTTGTACCGCTATTTGGCCTTTGTCAGCAGTACAATCATATCCATGATTTACCAGATCTCCGTTGACCCACACTTTAACTTCGTTCCCAAAACATTCTATCACCATATTATTCCACTCGCCAACAGGATTTTCAGAACCATCAGTAAGATTTAAAATCCGCCGTTTTTTTCCTTCTGTTATTCCCCATTCCTCCCTGGGGCCACGACGCTCTTCCATTTCCGGCACCTTAATATCTTCAACAATACACCAAAAATCTCCCGCATTTTCATGCATCATCTGAACTTCAAGAGATTTGGGAAACATTTTATACAAAGCCCTGGGGGTTGAAGAGTGTACGAGGACACCACAATTTCCGGGTTTTCCTGCAAATCTGTATTCAATATCAAGACGGTAATTTTTATATATCGAATCGGTAATAAGATGGCCTCCCGGGGTACCCAGGCTAACCAGCATCGAATCGCGTACAACAAACGGATTAACAGTATCAGGATTGGAATCCATAGCCGGTACATCAACATGCCATCCGGTAAGATCAATTCCATTAAAAAGACTTTGATTAGCAGGCTTCTGAGTCTGACAGGAAAAGGAAGCCAAAAGAATCAGGATAATAAAATATTTTTTCATAATGAAAATTTTAAATTCCACAATTTAATAATAAAATCGGGATGTTGTATTCATCTTATAAGCAAATTTTATGGTTTGTTTTTTCAAAAAAAAGTGAATTAACTCTTCTGGTTTTTATTTCAAGGTGATGCCGGGAAAGAAACAATTTTATGTAAATAACCGAAGGATATTATCTTGATTTTATAAAAAAAATCGTAACTTATTTCTGATTTTCGATCAGTCAAAATCTTTAGTCTCTATCAACAAAATTAGCAATTTGAAGACACCTTTGATCCTTAATCGTTTAAAATCCCCTTCGTTTTCACCAAT
>JAAYJR010000067.1 GCA_012522835.1 Bacteroidales bacterium | reverse complement strand
CGATATTACTATTTCAGGAATTTTCTCATCGTATCGAGTATCTTATTCTTCTTCGAAAGGATTCATAAGGTGATTTGAAGCAAAGTGATTATTAGAATATGCCCGCCAGGCAGGCTAAAAGAGCTTTTTTCAATAAAAATTATTTAATTCTACTTTGACACATTTATAATTTCGTCTGTATAATATCGGTTAATATCTTTTTGTCTTCGTAAGTGCCTGAAAAACATCAATTCAATCATTTCTTCATCTGTTCGTGTCTGAGAAAGTTTGAAACAGAGCCATTTCCTTATGTCTGCTGCCGAGAGTAATGGCAGGTCATCGAAGCAAAGTAATTTTTCTTTTAGAAAGAAACTCGAAACCATAATATTCAAGGCAACCTGGTGTTGCCATGCCTGCCATTTTCGGGTTTGAAACTGGTCCATTCCCAGTACATGCTTGCTTTCTTTAATGCAATGTTCTACAAAAAACCTTTGGCCCTGCATATAAGCCAGTGCTTTTTCGGTATACTGTACCAAATTGGCATTGGTAAATGAGTATTTTATTTCTTCCCCTCTCTTTGTTTTTGTCTTTCTTATTACCAGCAGCCTTTTCTCAAAACTACAACGGGTTTTGTTCAGAACAAATACCGGGCAAAAATGGTACATGGCTTTCAGTTTGCCCTTTGCCGTATTACGTACCTTTATCTCTGTCCAGTCTTCTTTTTCAAGGGCTTTGCAGTATTCATCAACCCGGAATGATGGCTGGTCTGGCTTTATAATTTGTGGCTTTCTTCCGGCATTTCCTTTTTTCGGTGGAACATACCACTGCGGCTTTTCTAAAAATATGGGCTGGTCACGGTGTACATCCAGCATATACAAACACCCCAGGGCGTCTAATTTATCTGCCAGTTCCGCATCATTGCCATAAAAACCATCTGCCCCAATAAAATCAAACTCAACTCCGAGTTGCAATTGATGCTGTACAATATCAAAGGCCAGTTCTGTCTTGGTTCTGAAAACTCTGTTTATGTACGGGATTTTGGCCTCGTCGCAACGCCTGTTATCATTGCACCAATCCCTGGGAAGGTATAAGCGTGCATCGACCATCGAAGCAAAATCCCCGTTGCTCAGGCATGCCATCACAGCAACCTGGCTGTTGGCCGTTTTCCCAACATTTCCGCAGTACTGCCATCCAACGCCAACACTTTTGTCCCCTTTCTTTGCCGTGCCGGTTTCATCTATGATTAACCCGGTAAGTTTCCGTTTGGGGAGTACCTGGCTGGTTTCCATGGCTGACTTGTCAATGACCGCACAGGCATCCCAGTTGGAGTCAGAGATAAAATGTTGCATCCGAAAATATTCCAAATCATGGTGAGATTCGCATATCCTTTCGATGTTTCTCTCCCTGCTAAGAAAGATTCCTTTGGTGTATTTTTCAGCCTTATCAAAGAACATTTTTGTCCTGTTCTTGAAAAAACACTGATAATCAGATAAGTAATCATCCAGCCGCTGAAGTGCGGCCTTCAGTGTTTCTCCATAACTTTTACTATTTTTACGATGTGTTAAACATTTTAGCGAACGTGTTGTTTGTTTCTCGATCTCGAACCTAAAATACTAAATTACAGCAAATTAATTCAATGAAAATTGATGTTATTATCAACAATAATTGTTAATTATTTTAATCTGTCAAAGTAGAAATAAAATTAAGTAAAAATCAAATACAAAGCATGCTTATTTCAAAAAAAAGATTTAAAAAAAAAGCAGAATTTTGCTTCTTTTTATTTTTCCAAGAAAAACAAAAGTTCAATTCACTTTAGAAAAATTAATTGTTTTCTAAGGCATATGATGGAACTCCATAATTTAAATTGTATTTGTTTGTGTCATGAGACTTCATACTCATTTCAACGGAACAAATTCGTGATTCATCATTTATTTTCCTGCAGCTCCTGTTATTTTTTTATGAGTTTAAATTTTTCTGTATGCAGATCTGTAATCGCTTCAACAAGATAAATTCCGGGACTCAGGAATGAAACATCCATTGAGACATGATGTTTTCCTGGTTGGAACCATCCTTTATCGGTTGTATTCAGCAGTTTTCCATTTATGGAATAAAACTTCAGCGTCAGTTGCGATCTGGTTTCTGTTAAGAACCCTATATTCATATTTTTTTCTATCGGATTGGGGTAGATTGATAGAGTTGACACCAGGTTGTCATTTATTTCTGCACTTACAAGAAGTGAGTTGAGTTCCTCAAGTTCAGGAATGATTTGTCCGGCATTGCCTACATGATCTTCCACCAAAGCATAAAAACGATAATTATTTTTTGTACTGTCAGAAATTTGATATTTAATGCTGTTTGATGCACTTTGTCCAAGTGAATGGAACGGGCCGTTATCTATCGAGGCAAAAAATTCGTACATTCTTACACCTGACCCGTTTTCATTGTCTGAAGCATGACACGAAACAGTAATGAGCGTATCTCCTGCTGAATAGTTGATAGGGTTCATTAACGTTGTTGGGGCCTCAAAATCGAGTACATTCACCCATGTGTTAGTCATGATGGGTGGATTCATATCGAAAACAATAGTAGCACGGTTTTCTATGGTTGTCCCTGATGGTAATCCTTCGGCCAGATCAACTGAGAATCTGACAAAGCCTTCGCCTTCGGGTGGAGTTACATTGGGTGGCAGTTCAATGCCTTCGATGTCCCATTTCAGGATGTTACCCTCGCGTTCCATCTTCCAGTTGTAGCCGGTGCCTGAATGGCTGGTTTCGGCAAATTTCACTGTTTCCGGATTGAACAGTGCTGAAAGGGTATCAACAACCTGAATCCGGTATGCCGGAGCGGTAGCGTCCTTTAAATTTTCAAAATAGATGGTATAATTCATCCGGGGTATCTCGGCAATGTGGTTTTGATCGCCAAATCCGGCCGGACCTACCATTTCGTTAGGATCCCATGATGTCACCAATTCGCCCTCGACTTGTTTTCCACTGACCACTTTCTCTTCCACGCCATAAAGGCCTGTTTGCTTGTAAAGCCAGTGCCACAATCTTCTCCGGAGTGAATCCTTAATGCTGTATACCGCTTCAACCCCTTCGCCAATTTTAAACAACACCTTGGTAACAGGATTGGTTTCAGCAATTTTGCCAATGGTATATTTTGAAACATTCCGGATGGTGGATACCGTTTTACCATATTGCTTTTTGTCCGAAGCCAGATCTTTTACTGCCAATCCCATGCCCCGGGCGTACTCCTCCTTTTCATCCGGGTTCAGGTCAACAGCCTTACCTGCCTGTTCCACAAGAAAGTCAACTGCAGCTCCCTTTGCCTGATCTCCAAAATAACCACCAACCGATAAAGTAACCATACCCTCTGCTGCACTTTTCATGTTATCAGTTATTCCATAAACGATCACATCGAATGAATAATGTTCATTCGGTTCAAGGTAGGGAATAAAGAAAACCTGTGTCAGGTCATCGGGATCACTGATTGAGTCAACATGGAGTATTTCAACCCCATCGTTATAAGGCAGATGAATCTCTATGAAGCGAATGTCATCGGTTACATCCATGGCCAGCAGAATAGGGCCGGTGAAAAAGTCAGTTACGTTATACACATGAATGGTAAACGGATTGGGTGCGCCAATGCGTACATCTGGCCGGCCAACCATATCAATTTTAAAATTATCCGCAATGGGAACTGACCCATCGCCGGCACTGATCACAAAATCGCCAAACTCAGTTAACATGGATTCGTCCTTGTGCCATACGCCAATGGAAATAAAATTTTCAACAGTATCCAGCACAGCTTCTTCGGTTACAGAGACTACCTCCCATGTTTCTCCCTCATCCATCGAACGGTAAACCTTCAGGTTTTCTTCTTTCTGCCCGTTCAGTAAGGTTTCATCGTAGTAAAACTTAATCGTATAATTTGTTACATCTCCATCACCCACCTGTTTAATTCGCCACCAGCGTTTTGTTGAACCGGGTAACCCGGGGTAGGTTTGATTGTTATGCACCGATATGTCAATCCCGTCAATTTGGCCATCCCAATCTCTCAGGTCATAATCAACAAAAGTTCCTGGTTGATCGGTATAGTTATGGTAATAAAACCAGCTGTTGTTTACATAATGGTGGCGGAACATACTCCCATGGTTGATCAATTCTCCTGAGTCATCCCTTATGTATATGGTGGAAGAACCGCGGTATAATAAGTTTAACGTGCCGGAAGCAGTTATTTCAACGGTAGTATATACTTCTGCTCTGCCGGAAATGCTGACCTCCTCATTTATGATAACTTTTCCTCCCGGCGTTTCATTTCCTTCCGATTGCTGGAATTTAACATTCCCGGCATAATCGCCCCGAATGGTGCGGGTTTCCCCGTTGGTAGTCAGGTGAATGTTGGTGTTTCCGGTACTGCCATAATTCGCGACATCACCATAAATGGTGGCAGTCATGGAGCGTGGAGGAACCATCACCTCACCAATTGGGATAGTGTCGTTGTTCAGTTGTCCGTAATTATAAAAATCTTCCGTTACTTTAAGTTTGATCAGATTTTCAGAACTGCTGACCTTTGTTCCTCTTTCAACAGTTAAATTCCCTTCAACGGTTAAATCACTTAAAATAGCAAGGGTAGAACTTCTTAAAAGAACATCGCCCTGGATGGTTCCCTGAAAGATGGAGTTATTAAGATCAATCGTTCCGGTGTTTTCGAAAACAAGAGGAATCCGTATAATACAGTCTGAACGCAACTCCCCATAATAGGAGGAATAAGTAATACTGTCGGCCGACAATTTTAATTTGAAAGATTTCATATCCAGTTTTTTGCCGGAATCTCCCTGAACATCACTGTTGTGGAAATGTAGATCAGAAGCAGCAAAGGCCTGTTGATCAGTCATTCGAAGAAAAAATGTTTTTGGACTTATGGGTTTTGTTGCTGAAATATGTTGATTTTCACCATTTAAAGTTAGATAACGTGGTTTCAGAATTCCATTATTGACTATATTTCCATGAACCCGGATATCGAAATAATCGAGGTAGTCAATAATTTCTCCGTTATTCTCCAGGTTGCCATGTATTTCCATAGAGTAATAACCTACCCGGTCGGCTTCCCGGATAATTTTCCCCCCTTCGTTAATGGTAAGGTTATTTGCTTCCAGGGTTCTTGATGAATAGTAAACATTTCCGGTGGTTACTTCTGAAGTAATGACCACATCATCATTTTTCGTGGGTACTATCTCTCCAATCCAGGTTGTTGCATCTTCCCATAATCCGCCCAGGGAGGTGGTGGTGATGGTTTTTGCCTGGAGGAATGAATTCCCGCATATAAGGATAATGGTGAAAAGAACTGTTATTTTTAGATAAGCAGGTTGGTTCATGATCTGGATTATTAAGTTTTAGAATCAATTCTTCGGTAAATGTATTTAAACTAATTTTTAAAATAAAATATAAAACTATGTTTTAAAATATAATTATTGTTGAATTGTAATGTTGAGAGACTGAGTTTTTTATGTTTGAAAGATAAGATTATTTGTTCACTTGAAGGATATAAATTAAATGTCTTTTTTTGGATGGTCACACTTTGAGGCCAAACTGCATGTACAGTATTTTCCGATTTCGTTATTTCAGCTTTCAATTTGAAGGAATGCTTCAAATAAAACCAGTCACACAATAAATGATCGTTTCACCATCGACTTTTATTATTAAGTT
>JAAYJR010000498.1 GCA_012522835.1 Bacteroidales bacterium | reverse complement strand
TATGTGCCAAAGCTCCTATTTCAGACAGCGTTGACCCGTCATTTTCCAAAAGAGAAAACAGGACAAAAGACTGAGCCATGCTGACGCCAAACTTTTCAAGTTCCTGAGCTATATGCTTTTCTACTTTTTTCATCGTGGCCTTCAGTGTGTAGCAAATAAATGTGGTGAAATCTTGCATTTAAACTCCCTCTTTTTATTAAAATTATTGCTTTACTTATATTCTATGACTATTGAAATATTGTCAATAGTAACAGTGCATAAAATTTTTATATGCAAATTATTACAGGCCGGATTTCGGAACGAATAATAATATTAATAAGATGTTACGATACGAAAAAATTATACATGGAAATTATTTGCAAAAATAAGCAACACCATTTTACGGAGTTTTAAAAATATCATTTAAAAAATGGATTTAATATTGAAAGATCATACCTGTCTCAGCTTTTACCAGTTTCGTGCCCAAGGCTTGCTTCATGATTGCAGCAGGCATAAATCCTGTACAATGCGCTACTGCAATACTGTTAATATCCATGGCTCTAAGGGCTGCCAGAGTTTTTTCGATCCTGGTTTCAGAGGCCATGGCCATATGGGTACCGCCAATAAAAGCTAAAATCTTATGGCAATTGGTTTGTTCCATGCAATAATTGAGTGTATTGATCAACCCGGCATGAGCACAACCGCTTATGATCACCAATCCCTCCGCCAGACGAATTGCCAGTGCTGAATCATCTGCTATATGGTCTTCCACTACCTGCCCACCAACCTCTGTGCGGAACCCGGCGCCTGCATCTTCAAAATCATTGATGCGAGGGACCTCCCCGCAAAAAAATATATCCGGCATAATTTCGGTAAAGGTATTTATTGCTAGAAAATCTGCACCTTTTAAGCGTAGTTCTGCTTCACTGAATCCTGCGCCGATAGAGATCAGGTTCCCCGGCATTCTTTCCACATAATGGGGTGTGAACATTGCCGGGTGTCCATAGACAGGTAGTCCAGGGTTAATTGCTGCTACCGTCAGAACTGCACCGGTATGATCAAAATGCCCGTGACTGATTACCAGTGCGTCCAGAGTGGAGAGATCGATCCCAAGTGCTTTGCTGTTTTTCAGTACTGCATCAGCGCTTCCCGTATCAAAAAGGATTTTTTTATCATCTGCACTTACCAGAGCTGAAAAACCATATTCACCAATAAGTCCAGGGAGTGGGGTAGTATTTTCCACCAGTATTTGAATTTGCAGTTCCATTTACTATTCTCCTTACCGCTTTTATCCTATTTAATATTAACAGTATTTTTTCCCCTAATCAAAAAAAGAGGTTTCATCAGGAAACCTCTTTTTTGATCTAGATTTTTTAATCTTCGAAAGCTTCGCTTACTTTCCATACCTCCATACATAGGACTAAATCCGGACCAGGCTTTAAAGTCTGTTTCTCAGGTTCCACACCGGAAGGAGTAGCCTCGGTTTCCTCAGAAGCGCGAATCAACTGGAAAGCCTGTAACTGACGGAATGATTCCGAAACATTTCTGCCCACCGGAGGAGAGAGTACTTTAATTAGAAAATTTGAGACATAAAAAAAGCAAATGATTTAAAAATTATATTCTGGCATTAAATACCTGTCAAAAGTAGTCACAATTTCACCATTTCCTACATAAAGTATTAAGCACCCAAATTTTAATGGAGGTGATCCTGTGACTGTCTGGGGATGGATACTGGCGATTACAGCGATTTTCAATGGTACTTTGCTCCTCTTTGCTTACCTCAATAATCAGGTATTTCCCCATCCACTTGAAGAAGAGGAAGAAAAAAACTATTTGGAACTGATGAAAAACGGCAGTGAAGAAGCCCGAAACAAGTTGATTGAACATAATCTCCGTCTTGTAGCCCATGTAG
>JAAYJR010000592.1 GCA_012522835.1 Bacteroidales bacterium | reverse complement strand
TTTACACTCATTGTATTAAATATTTTATATAAATTTTAAAATTATTAATCCAGATTTGATTCTAAAAAAGGCCTACTCCTTTTTTCGATAAACCATATATTTTAGTTGTCTTATTATCAATTTTTTAAAAATACTTACACTTAACAAATAAAAAAATTTCTTATAAAATGAACCGGGTTTTTTCTCCTGAAAATTTTCATACACATAAAAGATATATTTTTCACTACATCTGAAAATCTTCACTTCCCTTTTTCAAAATTCTTCTTTGCTTCTCCTGTCAGTTCAATGGCTTTCAGTATTGTCGGGGAGAACCTTTCTGTTGTTGGCATCCAGAAGGTCTGCATAAATCCCATCAGTCTCTCCTGAGAGATATGTTTTGAGCAAAAATCAACAGTATTGCCTATACTTTTTGCATTTGTTGCCTGAAAATCAGCACCCGGCCTGGCATGGTAGCTGCCTGTGGGTACCTGGTCATATCCCTCTTTTTCAAGATCGATGTAAGCTTTGGCATAGGTCTTTTCAGGATCAAATTCCTCCCCGTAGTACCAGTTGCTCTGAATGACAGATTTAGGCATCATTTTGAAAAACTTATCAGGATTATGCCAGACATAATCTGACCAGACCCATGGCCTTACGCGCCTGGTTATAGCTTCTGAAATATAAAAATACAGGTCCCCCCACCAAAGATCGTTTTGCCTGATTACGATATAGTCGAAATGTTGCTGATGGCCATATGTCTCTTCGTCCATGCCAAAATGGATAAACCGCGGAGTGTCAAAAATATCTATTGCCTCGGCAATAAGGTCTTTGCATACTTTATAGTATGGGGTTGTTGATACCATCCTGGAATACTTGCCAAGCCATGCATCATGCGTTGCAGCAAAATTAAGCATAGGTATTGGCTCAATGCCAAGGTTTCTTATTTTAACAAGTTCATCGCGCAATCTTTCCGGGGTCCATGAATTCTTAAGGGAGATCTCCGGATGAGAGTGCCAAAGCACTGAATCATCAAGGTTTATCAGCACCATATTTATACCGCGCTCAGCCATTCGCTTAATTGCGCTATCCCATACCGCCTGGTCAGGTTCAAACTCTTTGCGGATACCACCCCAATGCCTTATGCCTCCTGCAAAATTAAATGAAAGGTGCATCAGGCATGCCCATATTTTTTCAGATGGTTCAGCATTCTGTTGCCCCAAACCTCCCACATAAAGAGGATTTGCCGAAACCATCCCGGGGATACAGCCTGCCATTCCGGCGGCTGATAATTGCTTTATAAAACTTCTTCTGTTTGTCATGATATTTTAAGTTATTAAAATCAGGAATTTTAAAATTGCCCTACCAGTTCTTCCAGCTCATTAATGATCTCCGTAAGTTTGTCGGCGCTGCGGACTTCTGGCGGGGCCATCTCTTTTAATGGTGTATCATAAAACCGGTCCTGAATTATTTTTTTCTGCTCCGTAAATTCCTGTGGACGTTTCCATTCAGATCGGTCGCCCGATTTAATCCTTTTAAGCACCCAGTCCCAATATACTTCCAACTCCGGCCGGTACACGTGTTCAACCAACTCATAATGGTGACTGCGGCAATAGTTATTCTCAGCATTTGCTTTCAGGGTTAATTCTGCATGCGGATTTACCATCGCAGGCATTCCCTCAATTTGTTTTGCATCATATAGCCTTTGCAGACTTGCATACATTGAAAAATCATCCGACATTGACAATAAATCACTTAAGCAATTCAGTAAACCCTGACTCAATTTGGCAAGTTGACGGATATCAGCTGCATCAGCTTCTTGAAGCCTCCATTCCTCCATATTGATTGCTCCCTGTGCCAGTGAAGCAAACAATGCCCTGCTTGCAATCGTCCTTGCCATGTCAAGAGCATCACGCTTTATAAAATTATTATCATAATTATTATTTACTAAAAGAGATAATCCGGAAAGTACTTCAGATGAATATTTTAGTCCTGAAGAAACTCGTTTATAGTCAGTTTCCAGTTTTTCTATTTGTTGTGTGGTCAGGTTAATAAAGGAACCACTCGTTAAAATCCGAAACTGAGGCTCACCAAACAGAACTCCTCCAAGACCCCAGTGAAGAGTTTGTGATATTTTCAAAAAGGAGTCCCATATATCTTCCATTTCTTCAGATAATTCAGCCGGATAACGCTTTTTACACAAATGGTCAGTAGCACTCCCTAATTCCAGCATTTTTGGTTGCCAACTGTTACCTGCCAAGTATTCAAGCAGATACGTATCACTATGTGAAATCTCCGACCAGGTAACCAGGCCAATACATCTCTTGTCATCGACTATTTCCTTCAATCTTGGAATAAGAATATTATAATCCTCATGAATGTCACTGTTTTTTACAAGTGAATGAAAAATTCCAAAAATCCAGGGAAATTTTTTATATACATCCCAGTCGTGATAAGTCAATTTATCATCTTTATCTGCAGTATAATCTAGCAGGATTGAATATTCCGGATCAAATTCTTTTATTAATTTCTGCACATCTTCGTCAACCCAATTCCATCCGATAAAATCCCAACTACCAACAAGTAAAGGCGCATCAGGATAGTATTCACGCAATTTTTGCTGTGTTTTTCTGTAAACATATAATTTACTTTGCAAATTTTCACGGTCACTTTTCCCAAACACCCTCTCTGCCATACCAATAGTATGAAACATCCTTGGTGACCCCCCTCCGAATTCCCTTATATGTGTCTCAGTTAATTTCCAGTAAGCATCCCATGTTTCCTGTTTTTCAATATCCCAAATCGCCTGGGTAGGAAGTGAAT
>JAAYJR010000261.1 GCA_012522835.1 Bacteroidales bacterium | reverse complement strand
TAAAGGCAGCCTGATTGTTCAAAATCCGCCGGCTGAAGCCGACGGCAAGGGATAAGGCTTCGATCATAGTAGCCTGATTGTTCAATGCTTTATCAATTGCCGTTCGCTTGAGCGAACGGATGCATAATAAACAAATGCATGGAAGGAGAATTATTGAGCATCTTTCAGCTTCTCTATCCAATTCAGTATATGCTTGAAGTGAGAGCCCTTCCAGTAAATCCTGCCGCACCCGTGACATTCCCAAAACTGGTTATAATAACTGAGGGTATCCACCGGAAGGATTCCGATTAACAGGCTTTTTTCGGTTTTAATTAACTGGCTGTTGCAGTGGGTACATCTCGAAAATGGCTTGAAACTGTTTTGAAGTTGAAATCTGAGAACCACCTCCCGGAGCTGTTGTTTAGGATTATCACTTCGCAGCCAGTAACCGTGTGTAACTGAATTTTGTTTTAAAATACCTCTATCGCGTGTCAGGACTATTCTTTTTTCTTTGAGTGAAACTGATATTATTTCATGGTCCTTAAAGCTATTGCTGAATAATGTATCAAAACCTAACAAGCGAAGTTTTAATGCCAGCTTTCCGAGGTTTACATCAACAATGAACCTGGTTTCACGGAGAGGCTTGGATCTTAAATGGATCACAGGAGTGATATCCAGCGATTCAAATACCGGATAAACAGAGACAAATTCGCCACCATGCAGCTGATAATTAAAATTTACAGAGGTTCCGTTAACGATTATAAGGTCAACTTCACCGTGAGGGATGCCTATTGCATGAATTGAATTTTTTAATGAGGGTTTACCGTTGAATTCATAGGGGAAGGCTTTTTTACGGTATTCAGCCGGCAAGTGGTCGTTGAGTTCTGCATAAAAACGGAAAAAAGTCACTCTTTTTACCGGGGAATGGTTATCATCTGCTTTACTATTTATGACTGAACCCATGATTGACTCAATTAATTTGCCCTGAACCGGCCTTTTCTGATAAAAATAGATAAAATTTTGTATTTACTCAACTTTGATTTTGAAAAGCCTTTTAAGGTTTACCCTTTATTGACCGGTTTCAGTGATGGTAATCCGCAAGTGGTTATAATAATTCTCTTGTGTGATTTTATAATCATGCTTGTTTCGTTTATCTTTGTTTCTTATACAAATGCGTTATGACAAAAAAACCTTCGATTTTAGTTACTAATGATGATGGTATTCATGCCAAAGGATTGCGGGAACTGGTTGAAGTTATGAAACTGTTCGGCAGGGTAGACGTTATTTCATCAGAAGTGGCCATGTCTGGCAAAGGTTGCGGAATTACAGTTGACCAGCCACTGAGGGCTATTCCGGTGGAAGAGATACATGGAGTACCTACCTATAAATGTAACGGTACCCCGGTCGACAGTGTTAAGTTAAGTTTTAATGATTTACTTGATTATACACCCGATTTTGTGGTATCAGGTATTAACCACGGAACAAATTCTTCAATAAGTGTAATTTACAGCGGAACAATGGGCGCTGCAATAGAAGCATGCCTTCACGGTGTCCCGGCCATAGGTTTTTCACTTGATGATTATAGTCCGGAAGCTGACTTTTCCAAAGCCAAAATAGTAGTAGCCAAAGTTTTTCAAAATGTATTGGACAATGGACTGGCACCATATACCTGCCTCAATGTAAATATACCCAAAGGTAAGCCTAAAGGAATTAAAATATGCCGGCAGACTCATGGCAAATGGGTTGAGGAATTTGAGAAAAGGATTGATCCTCATGGCAGGGAATATCATTGGCTTTCAGGTTATTTTAAGAATTTTGAGGAGGATGCAACCGAAACTGATATATATGCTTTGAAAAATAATTTTGCTTCTATAGTCCCTGTAAAGGTAGACATGACTTGTTATAAGTCGATGGAAGAATTAAAAAACTGGACATTTTAATGCAGAACAGAAAAAGAAAACCATTAGACCTGCCTGTAACAGGATTCCTTGCCGGATTTCTGGTACCGCTGGTTATTTTTGTTGCTGTCTATTTTTTCAGGGAGATCAGGATCTCCATAGATGATTATATCAGAAATCTCACACGGTTAAATGCCCTGGTGAAACTGGGAAGCCTTTGTGTATTTGCCAATTTACTGGTCTTTATGGGTTTTATCCGGATTAATTATGACCGGGCGGCACGAGGAGTGTTGGGAGCTACCATTATTTATGCTATTGTAATACTTATATCAAAAGCATTATAGCTAGCGGCTTTTTATAATTAGCTGTAAATAAGAAGGCAGAATATATGTTTGTTCCTGAATTCAGGATTGAAAAATTTAAAAGGATGAAATATTATCTTATTGCCGGCGAAGCTTCAGGAGATTTGCATGGTTCAAACTTAATCAGGGAATTAAAAGAAGCTGACAGGGATGCAAAATTCAGGTTTTTTGGTGGTGACCTGATGGTTAAGGCAGCAGGAGGTGAATTGGTTCATCATTATCGGGAAATGGCATTTATGGGAGTTGTAAATGTTGTCCTCAATATCAGGACAATTGCGAGGTATATGAATTTTTGCAAACAGGATCTGCTCAAATATTCTCCTGATGTTCTTATTTTGATCGATTATCCCGGATTTAACCTGAAGATTGCTGAATTTGCCAGGAAACAGGGAGTCAAAGTTTTTTATTATATTTCTCCAAAGGTTTGGGCATGGAAGGAGTACCGGATAAAAAAGCTTAAAGCTTTTGTCGATGAGATTTTCACAATCCTGCCATTCGAAACAGATTTTTTCAAAAAGCATGGTATAGATGTTCATTACCTGGGAAACCCCCTCATGGATTCTGTCTCATCATTCATTGAAAAAGCCCGGCCGGGGGCACAGTTTCGTAAAGATAATAAACTGGACGACAGGCCTGTAGTTGCCCTGCTTGCAGGAAGCAGAAAACAGGAGATCAGAAACTCCCTGCCTGTTATGAAAAAGGCGGTGGAAGGGTTCAGCCGGTTTCAGTTTGTTGTTGCAGGTGTGATGACAGTTGAGAAAAGTATTTATGATGATATCCTGAAGGATTCGGGTATTTCTTTGATTTTTGACCAGACTTACGACCTTTTAAATAATTCTTATGTTGCACTGGTTACTTCAGGTACCGCTTCACTTGAAGCTGCCCTTTTCAATATACCACAGGCAGTTATGTACAGGCTGGAGGGGGGATGGTTACTCCATTACCTGATGAAGTATGTTTTTCTGCATGTAAAATGGGTGTCACTTCCTAACCTTATTCTGGGGAGGGAGGCAGTGAAGGAGTATTTACAGGTGGAGATGACAGTCGCCAATGTAAGGGAGGAATTATCCAGGTTACTGTTTGATCAAAATTACAGAATTAAAATAATTGATGAATACAGCCGTTTGAGAGAACTGACGGGTGATAAAGGCAGTTCCCGCAGGACGGCAGCTAAGATGATTGAATTGTTAAGGGAAGGGAACGGATAAATCCGATAATCTTTATTCATGTACAGTATATTAAAAAAGGAAATAAAAATATTCTTTGGTTCACTGACCGGTTATCTGGCAATAACTATTTTTTTATTGTTTGCCGGACTTTTTCTGTGGGTTTTCCCCGGTCGTTATAATATTCCCGAAAACGGATATGCCACCCTTGAGGGTTTTTTCTCTATTGCTCCCTGGCTTTATCTGTTTCTTGTCCCCGCAATTACCATGAGATTTTTTGCTGATGAAAAGCGAAGCGGCACTCTTGAAATTCTGCTTACCCGTCCGGTAACAGATTTTAATCTGGTTATTGCCAAGTTTCTTGCCGGCCTTCTCCTGGTATTTTGTTCTTTGCTACCTACCCTTCTTTGGTTTTTATCTGTTTATCTGCTTGGAAATCCTGTTGGAATAATCGACACCGGCGCTACATGGGGATCATTTGCAGGGCTATTTTTTCTTGCTGCAATCTATATTGCTATTGGCATTTTTGCATCTTCGCTTACAGATAACCAAATTGTATCTTTCATATTCGCAATGGCAATCTCTTTTGCCTTTTACCTCGGGTTTGATTTTATTGCTGGTAGTGGAGTTTCATATTTGCCTGAGCAGCTGCTGTCGTGGATGAGTATTAACAATCACTACCTTTCAGTTTCACGGGGAGTTATTGATCTCAGGGACCTTATATATTTTGGGGGCATGACTTATCTTTTTTTATGGATTACTGCAGGATTTTTAAGGACAGGTAAATGGAAAAACAGGAAATTCAGGATCAGAACTGCGATTCTTTTTGTTGTTATGCCAATTATCTTTTTGGTATCAGGTAATATTTTTTACAGAATTGACCTGACTTCAGACAAGAGATTTACTTTATCAGTTGTAAGCAGGGAGATTGCAGGAGGTATGGAAAGTCATGCCGATGTTGAATTCTATCTTGCGGGAAAACTTGAGCCCGGACTTCGGAAGCTTCAGCAGGAGGTTTTCGAGAAGATAGCTGTTTTAAATGCATGGTCAGATAAGAATATAAGGATACAGATTACCGATCCTTATACTATTCCAAATGTTGAGAAGAGGGAACAGTTTATTAAATCAATTATTTCAAAAGGTATTACACCTACCAGATTCAGGCACGAGACAGATGAGGGGGTCAGCACCCGGATGATTTTTCCCGGAGCCCTGATAAGGTATGACGGGAAAGAGGCTGCCGTCAACTTTTTAAAATATAATTCTGATTTTTCGCATGAGGCTAATTTTAATCATTCAGTTGAAAGTGTCGAATTTGAGCTGGCAAATGCTTTTCAAAGACTTATGAGGAAAAGCAGGCCTGCAGTGGCATTTCTGGAAGGCCATGGGGAGGCTGACAGATATCAGGTTTACGATATTACTGAATCACTGGTTGAGGATTTTCTGGTCAAACGGATTACTGCTGACTCATTAACAGGAGGAACAATGGTGGCTGAAATACTTATAATTGCTGATCCGGTACTCCCCTTCAGTGAGAAGGATAAGTTCATGATTGATCAGTATGTTATGATGGGAGGTAAGACAATATGGCTGATCGATCCTGTACAGGTAAGCCTTGACAGTTTATCGAAAGGGCAACTGACTTTTGCTTTTCCGCGTGACCTTAACCTTCATGACCAGCTGTTTAATTACGGGGTTCGACTTAACTATGAACTGCTGCAGGATGTTGAATGTGCCAGACTGCGTGTCAATACTGCACTTCCGGGAAATCCTCCCAGGTTTACCCTTCATCCGTGGTATTATTCTCCTTTGCTGGTACCTGACGACAACCACCCACTCAGCCGCAATATAAATCGTGTATTTACTGAATTTGTCTCCTCTGTTGATACGTTATCCGGTAACAGAATTGATAAAAGTGTGATATTAACTACATCCCCGTATGCCAGAAGAGTGAAATCACCCTCTTCGGTGAGCCTGAAAAATATCGATAACCCCCCCGCACGTGAACTGTTTAATCAGCAGTTCCTGCCTGTCGGGATTCTTCTTGAAGGTTCCTTTACCTCTGTTTTTAAGAACAGAATGACAGAAGCTGTCGGATTGAACCACCGGGATGTGATTGAAGATAGTCCGGATACAAAGATGGTGGTTATAGCCGATGGGGGTATTATTGTAAATCAGGTTGACTACTCGGAGAATCCCCCCCGTATTGCGGAACTTGGCTATGACCGTGTCTCTGGCCGTACTTTTGGCAATAAAGATTTTCTGCTCAATGTAATTTATTATCTTAACGACGAACAGGGGATAATGCAATTGCGCAGCAGAACACAAAAATTAAGATTACTGGATAAAGTGCGTTTACGTGAAGAAAAGGCTTTTTGGCAGCTTTTAAATGTTTTGGTACCTATGGCCCTGGTAGTAATTTGGGGAATCGTTTATAACGCAGTCAGAAGATACAGGAACAAACGTTAATAAATGCCTGAAAAATTCGAAGTTATACCGGCATGGAAATAAAATGAAAGTTTGTATATTCGTATACTTCGATCTTATAACCGGCAGTCCGGTTCGATTGGATATCCGTAATTACCGGGAAATAATATTTTGTGAATTATCAAAAAAATAAATTATAAATTAGATACTATGAAGTTTGTTATTTCAAGCACAGAATTGTTGAGCCACCTGTCTGCAATAAGCAAGGTCATCAGCAGCAAAAGCACAATGCCCATCTTAGATAACTTCCTTTTTAACCTCTCCGGGAAAGAGGTTGTTATTACAGCTTCTGATCTCGAGTCAACGTTGATTACCAGTATTGAGCTGGATAACACTGAGGGAGACGGGGTAATTGCCATTCCGGCAAAACTTTTGATCGATACATTAAAAGAGTTTCCCGAGCAACCACTCACATTTCAGATAAATACTGAAAATTTTGCTGTTGAGATCTTTTCTGACAATGGAAAATTCAGTATTGTGGGACAGAGTGGTGAAGATTTTCCGGAATTGCCTTCGGTGAATGAAGAGTCCGTTACTTCAGTGAGGCTGAAACAAAAGGTATTGCTTAAGGGGATCGAGAAAACACTTTTTGCTACTGCCGATGATGAATTGCGCCCGGTCATGAATGGGATCTTTATTGAGTTGTCGGACGAGCATATCAGTTTTGTTGCTTCTGATGCTCATAAGCTGGTTCGTTACCGCAGGAGTGATGCAGTTTCAGAATTTGACTCTTCCTTTATACTCCCAAAAAAGCCGGCTGGTTTACTGAGGAGTTTGCTGCCCAGGGAAGATAATGATGTAATGCTTGAGTTTGATGAAAAGAATGCAATTTTTACTTTAACGCACTATAAGCTTATATGCCGCCTGGTTGAGGGTAATTATCCCAGCTATAATTCGGTGATACCTTCCGATAATCCCAATAAAATGGTAATTGACCGGCAGGTATTTTACAATACAGTAAAACGTGTTTCAGTATTTTCAAATCAGGCAAGTAATTTAATTAAGTTGTCGATAAACGATAACCTCCTGGTGGTTTCAGCACAGGATATTGACTATTCAATTTCTGCAGTGGAGAGGCTTAATTGTGAGTACAACGGGGAAGAGATTGAGATTGGATTTAAATCAACATTTCTGCTGGAAATATTATCCAATCTGTCAGCTGGTGAAATAAGGCTGGAAATGAGTGATCCCTCGCGTGCCGGACTTCTCCTGCCCGTTGAAGTGGATGAGGAGGAGGAGAATATTTTGATGCTTTTGATGCCAATGATGATAAATGCCTAAAATGCAGTTAAATTTAAAAAATCCGGTTGTTTTTATAGACCTTGAAACTACGGGGATAGATATTGTAAAAGATCGAATCGTTGAAATTGCTATACTGAAAGTGCATCTTGACGGCAGTGAGGAGGAATATGTTCAAAGGTTGAACCCTGAAATCCCGATATCTGAAGAAGCAACCAGGATTCATGGAATAACAAATGAAGATGTTGCAAATGAGCCTGTGTTTAAAGAGGTTGCCAGGAATATTGCAAAATTTATTGAAGGTTGTGATTTGGCAGGGTTTAATTCAAACAGGTTTGATATACCTATGCTGGCAGAAGAATTTTTACGCGCGGATATTGATATAGATCTTAAAAAGAGAAAATTTATTGATGTACAGGCAATTTTTCATAAGATGGAAAAGCGGACTCTTTCAGCAGCCTACAAGTTTTATTGCGGTAAACAATTGGTGGATGCCCACTCGGCAGTTGCGGACACACGAGCAACTTATGAAGTGCTGAAAGCACAGCTTGAAATGTATAAGGGGGTTGAGTTTGAGGATAACAGAGGAGTCAAATCAGTACCTGTAGTCAATGATATGGAGATTCTCAGTGAGTTTTCCTCTTACGACCGTAACGTGGATTTTGTTGGCAGGATAGTATATAATGACAAAGGTGTTGAGGTTTTTAACTTCGGAAAAAACAAGGGTGTTCCGGTCGAAAAAGTGTTACTGGAGCAACCCGGCTATTTTGGATGGATCATGAACAACGAATTTCCCCTTTACACCAAAAAGGTACTGACCCGGATAAAATTAAGAATGTTGGAAAAGTAGAAATAATTATAGCCCGTGAAGATTATTTGTATTGGAAGGAATTACTTTTCACATGTGAAAGAGTTGAATAATGATGTTCCTGATGAGCCGGTGTTTTTTATGAAGCCCGATTCTGCAATTCTCCGGAAGAATGCACCGTTCTTTTTACCTGACTGGACAAAAGAGGTTCATCATGAGATTGAACTGGTTATCAGAATAAACAGACTTGGTAAAAATATAGAAAAGCGATTTGCAGACAGATATTTTAATGAAGTCGGACTTGGAATTGATTTTACTGCACGTGACATTCAGAATGCTTTAAAAAAGAGGGGGCTTCCCTGGGAGAAAGCCAAGGCTTTTGACGGATCTGCTGTTATTGGCGCTTCCTTTGTACCTCTTGATTCACTGCCTGACAGGAAGAATATAAATTTTACCCTTAAAATTAACGGTAAACCTGTACAGGAGGGGAAGTCATCTTTAATGATGTTCAGTTTTGAAGATATTATTTCTCACGTGTCACAGTTTATGACCCTGAAAATGGGAGACTTGATATATACCGGTACTCCTGCAGGAGTGGGCCCGGTAAATATCGGAGATCATCTGGAAGGATATCTGGAGAATATTAAATTGTTTGATTTTATGATAAAATGACACATTTCGATTTTGAAACAGAGTTACAGGTTCGGGATTATGAGTGTGATATACAGGGGATAGTTAATAATGCCAATTACCTGCATTATCTGGAACACTGCCGGCATCAGTTTATTCAAAAAGCCGGTATCGGATTTGCGGGTCTGCATAATGAAGGAATTGATGCGGTCGTAATTCGTGCAGAAATTGATTATAAATCCTCCTTGCGTCCCGGCGAAGAGTTTGTGGTACGGCTGAAGTTAAAGAAGCACGGACATCTGCGAATTATTTTTGATCAGCAGATAATCAGAAAAAATGACAACAAGCTGATAATAGATGCACAGATAACTACTGTACTTACCAGGAAAGGAAAACCGGTTCCGTCACAGATGTTGGTTGATGTGATTAACCAGGCCGGAATTGATGTTCCCGAAGTTTAAGTGGCTGACAGGTTTACAGCGACAGTTCGACCACAGTTATCCCGGCCCCCCCCAGATCGACATGTTCGTCATTAAAACTATGGACCAGCGGCTCAGACCCCAGGTAACTTCTTATGATCTCTTTTAATATACCATGGCCTTTGCCATGCAATATTCTTAGTTTACCTACTTCAAACATAACTGCCTGGTCGATGAATTCCCTGATATTTGCCAGTGCTTCTTCAGCACGCTGGCCCCGCACATCGATCTCCGGTTTGAAATCCAGTTTTCCGGCCGACAGCTTACTCATTAACCTGGTTCCGCTACCTCCTTTTGCTTGTTTTTTATATTGTTTGGCTTCCTTATTGCTGAGCCGGTCAATACGTATACGTGGCAAGGTTGTGATAAGCTGTCCGAATGCCACGACTGCATTTTTTTCATTCAGCTCAATAAGGTCTCCGACAAGATTTTGTCCATGTATCCGTACTTTATCTCCGGGTTGCAATACAGGCATTTTTTCGGCAGGTTTATCGATTGGCTTTTTTTCATCCGCAGGCCTCCTCTGGTTTCGTCTCAACTCTTTTTTTCGCAGCTGATCCATTTTCGCAGCTATCCGTTCGTCATCTTCTACCGGGTTAATCTCAAGGTCATCTTTCAGCGTTTCAATCTCTTCCCTTGCCTGTTTGGTTTTTTCCTTCTCTGCCTGTGCCTTTTTAATTTCAGAGATAGTATTTTCAATTTTTTTATTTACAGATTCTAATAGTAATTTTGCCTCCTGCCTGGCAGACTCCATGATATCCTTCCGGGAATTTTTCAGAGCCTGCAGGTCAGCCTCATAATTAGCTGCCAGTGTGTCGAGCATCTTTTCAACCTTTTTGATCTTCTGCCTTTTATTTTCCCAATAACGTTTGTCACGGTCAATTTTTCTCAGGTTACGGTCAAAATCGATATGCTTTTTTCCTACTTTCTGTGTGGCATTTTGCAGAATATTTTCCGGAAGTCCAATTTTACCTGCTATTTCAAAAGCGAATGAACTGCCAGGTTTTCCTATCTCCAGTCTGAAGAGAGGATTCATATTATGGGAGTCGTAAAGCATTGCACCATTGATAATACCTTCTGTAGAAGAGGCAAAATGCTTAAGGTTTGTATAGTGGGTGGTGATGACCCCGTAAGTTCTCAACCTGACCAGTTCCTCGAGAATTGATTCAGCAATTGCTGCTCCAAGTGCCGGCTCTGTACCTGAGCCAAATTCATCAATCAGCACCAGCGTTTGATCGTCGCTGTTTTTAACGAAGAACTTCATGTTATAGAGGTGTGAGCTATATGTGCTCAAATCATTCTCCAATGACTGTTCATCTCCGATATCAATAAAGATCCGGCGGAAAATTCCTGTTCTGCTGCCTTCTGCAGCCGGTATGGGTAATCCACATTGAACCATATATTGAAGTAATCCTACCGTCTTGAGACAGACTGATTTTCCCCCTGCATTGGGACCTGAAATTAGTAAAATATGATTTTGGTTGTCAAGATGTATGTCGAGAGGGACAATTTTCCGGTTTTCTCTTATCAGCGATTTTAGCAGCAGCGGATGCACTGCCTGATGCCAGTCTATTAAAGGTGTGTCCTGCAGTTCAGGTATGATTGAATTGAACTCTGTTGCCAGCAACGCTTTAGACCGTAAAAAGTCAATCTCACCAAGAAAGTCGTACGAATAAAGCAGATCGCTGAGGTAAGGACGTATATCGTCAGAAAATTTTGTCAGGATGCGGATAATTTCCCTTCGTTCGGCATATTCTAGTTCCCTTAACTCATTATTCATTTCCACTATTTCATTCGGCTCAATATATGCTGTTTTCCCGGTTGCCGACTCATCATATACAATACCTTTGATCTTTCTTTTATTGGCAGAGGAAACAGGTATTACCGCCCTGCCGTCCCTTATCGAGACAGATGCATTTTCATCAGCCAGCCCGTCCTTGCAAGCTTGTTTTAATATCGCCTGCAATCGTTTTGAAATGCCAGACTGCAACCCCAGTATGCTCCTTTTTATCTGCGCCAGTTCAGGAGATGCGTTATCACGGATGTTGCCATATTTATTAATGATCTGATCAGCTCTTTCATAGATATAGGGGAATATCTGCACCCTTTCTGTCTTTCTGCGAAGGAGCGGGAAAACCTCCCCTTCTTTATTTTTAAAAAAAAGGATTATGCTTCTGACAGATTCAAGGGAGCGTTTCAGGTCGAACAGCTCCGGCACCTCCAGAAAGCGGCCTTCAATTCTTATTTTATGCAGTGCATTCCGCAGGTCATAAAAATGATTGTCAGGGAAATTGTCAAACTCCCTTATAATCCTGCAAAATTCTTCTGTCTCATTAAGCTGAAGTGAAATAGAATCAAAATCAGTAGAAAAACTCATCTCCTCAACCCATTCTCTTCCCATTGTGCTGAGACATTTGTTCAACAGTATTTCCCGTATCTGGTTGAATCCTGTCTTCTCTTCAAAACTATCAGGATATGTTTTAGACATTTTCAATATTAAAAATGCAAATTTAGTAAGTAATAGCAATAAGTCAAAGTGGCCGGGGATGTGTTAGTTTACCGTTAGTATTAAAACTTTAACTGGTCTCTCTTTTTACCCGGGAATTTTTGCAGATATTCATCGAAGAATAAAGTTACTTCGCTTTTCATCTCTTTAGAAAGAGTTAAGATCCCAATGAGATTTGGAATGGTCATAAGTGCTATCGTGATTCCTGATAAGGTCCATATGATTGTTGTATCGGTGAACGATGCAAGGAAAAAACCTATAACATAAATTATTCTGTAATAGAAAACACCCCTCATACCAAAGAGGTATGTTACTGCCCTGTCGCCGTAATATGACCAGCTGATGGCAGTTGAAAACGCAAACAGCAATAAACCAATGGAAACTATATATTTACCGTAATCACCGAACCAGCTACGGGTAAATGCCACTGTAGTCAGGGGTGCACTATGTAAAAGAGATTCCCCTGTAATAGTCAGTCCGGCCTGACTGACAAGTCGGCCTGAACTGAAAGAAACAGTGCCGGAATAGGGTTGATTGTTCATCAACACCTTTACATTTTCTGCCAATGACCTGGCATGAATAATGGAAGGCTGATCCTGTATCTCACCGTTTATCACTTGCAGGTTACCTGAATAGAGGTTTAAACCGGTCTCTCCGGAAAGAAAATTATATAATTGCTCCCGTTCTGCAGGATCAGAATCTGAATATTTACCATCGAGCACAATCAGGTCAGTTGACTGAAACTGGTTATGTACCTTTTCCTTCCATACCCCGGATGACAGTATTACCAGTCCTGTAAGGGTACAAATAATGATAGTATCGATAAATGGTTCGAGCAGGGCAACCAATCCTTCCGACACAGGTTCATGAGCCCGGGCTGCGGCATGTGCTATCGGGGCAGAACCCTGTCCTGCTTCATTTGAGAAAAGGCCTCTGTTAACTCCCCTGTTAAACGCAAATGCAACACTTCCCCCCAGGAATCCTCCGGCTGCTGCAGTCCCGGTGAATATATCAGAAACTATTGCGTAGAGGGAGGGAATGATATTTTGATAGTTGCAGGCAATAACAGCTATTGCACCGACGAAGTATATAATTGCCATAACAGGTACAAGCCGTGAAGTGACCTTGGCAATCCTTTTAATTCCTCCAAGTATTATCATTGCAAGCAGTACTGCAAGTACAGCGCCGGTCAGTATATGGTTCAGTCCGAATGTCTCAAAGAGAGAATTTGCTATGCTGTTGATCTGTGGAAGGTTACCTGTTCCGAATGATGAGAATATTGTTGCTACTGCAAAAACCGCTCCCAGTACTTTGCCTGTATGGATTATTTTTTTGTTTTTCAGTCTGATGTTCAGCCGGTTTTTCATGTAGTACATAGGACCGCCGGCAATAGATCCGTCTTCTGCCTGTTCTCGGTATTTATGAGAAAGGGTAACCTCAACAAATTTGGTTGTCATACCGACTGCGGCGGTTATCAGCATCCAGAACAGGGCGGCAGGTCCCCCCAGATGTATAGCAAGCGCAACCCCCGCAATGTTCCCTGTACCTACTGTGCCTGACAATGCTGTCGTCAATGCCTGAAAATGAGAAGTATCGCCAACATCACCGTCTTTATCAAATTTGCCCAGAACAATCCGGAAAGAGTGCCTGAGATACCTGAACTGGGGAAATTTGAGATATAGTGTAAAAAAAAGTCCGGTACCCAGTAATAAAAAAACGAACCATTGAGATCCGCCAATAAAACTATCGATAACAGAGAGAAAATCGTTCAGCTTATTCATCAGGTACTCTTTTTTTTAATTTTGGCTAAAAATAACAATCTATTTCATAAATTCGCCACATAATTTAAAAAGAACAGAGCATGTTACCCAGATTTTTATTAGCTGATAATTCTCAGGAAACTCCTGATACAATTTTTGTTGTTCACACTAAAGCTCCCCGTTTTATCATTGAGGCAGACATAGACGATTTTTGGAATAACCAGGAGATACACTGGATAGACGGTGAACCCGGAGATGAGAATTTAATTGCCGGACTTGTTGATGAGGCAGAGGAATTCCTGGAAAAAGAGTTCGAAAATGAAGAATTCCTTGATGAGGATGAGGATGAGTGAGAATTATCAGGATGATCGTTCGCTTCAGCTAACGGTAAGGCAATTAGCAAATAACTGCTGAATTCCTATTTATCCATTGCCGATGGCTTTAGCAGACGGTTTTTAATAATTTACAGAGACTGTTCTACACCTTTAAGTGACAGTTGTATTCTTTTCCGGGGGATATCGATCTCTTTTACCCTTACATAAATATGCTGATGAAGTTTTACTACTTCAAGAGGGTCAGATATAAACCGATCGGCCATTTCAGAGACATGTATAAGCCCTGACTGTTTTATTCCTATATC
>JAAYJR010000234.1 GCA_012522835.1 Bacteroidales bacterium | reverse complement strand
TTCTCTTCAAAAGGCAGGTATCTGGTTTGTGCCTATTAAGGGGCCTTTGCTCTCTTATCGCATTTATGGTGACGCTACCTGTCGTATTGCTAAAGATATTGATATACTTGTAAAGCCTGAAGACTTACATAAAACCTTCGAATTATTGGAGCTTCTGAATTATCAGTCCGGTTCATTTAAATGGCCCGGGCCGGGTTACCGACAGAACAGGGTTTTGTTATTTTTAAACCAGTACAGCATGTATCACCCTGAAAGAAGCACTCCGGTGGAGATTCACTGGAGACTGTTTAAAGACCCGGTAATCAGCAACAGAAAACTGACAGCATTTATTGATGAAGATGTGAATCAAATCGAATTCGCAGGACAAAAGTTCAATCAGTTTTCCCCTGAGTTCGAATTACTGCACCTGATTATTCACGGCGGACTCCATGCCTGGACGCGTTTAAAATGGCTCGTGGATGTGAAAGAAATAATTAACCGCCTGCATGTCGACAAAGAAAAATTCGGCCACCTGATAAAACTTTTCAGGGCTCAGCGCATGGCCGGACTCTGCAATGCCATGCTCCTGCATTTCTTCCCCGGAACAACCCTCCTGCCGGTCAATGACAAGGTTCCCGGCTGGTTCTTCCGTTTCTCCTTGCTGATGGCTTCCCGCGAAACTGTTGTACATATGAGGCCACCTGAAATTTATTATAAATTTATATGGTTTACAATGCAGGCTTTCCCCGGTTTCAGGTATAAAACAAAAAGAATTTCGGTTTTTCTCATTACACTTCTGCAGCAGCTGAAGCATAAATCTAAATCACTAAATATGAGTTATTACCAATAAATCAATATTATGTCATCAGAAAAAAAATATATCCACAACAACGAAACCATCTCAGGCCGGCTGCATGACGAACTGGTAATGATGGACATCAAAAAAGGCAAATACTTCTCCCTCAACCCGGTGGCTACCCATATCTGGGATTTGCTGGCACAGCCTCTTTCACTTGATGAACTTTGCTTGAAGCTTACGGACGAATATGAAGTGGCGGAAGTACAGTGCCGTGGGGAAATTGAAGAGCACCTGGAAGAGATGAAGAAGCTGGGGCTGTTATTAATGACTAAATGAACCTTATCCGCTTCATATCAAAAACCTTCCATCTTCTTCTCGAGCATCAGCCGGGAAAGCTGGCGCTCATTTTTGCGATAACACTGGTAAACGGAATTAATTCTGGCTTTTCCATTGTTCTGCTGATCCCGCTTTTGCAATTATTGGATGTTGGCAGCGGCGAGCCGTCAGACGGATTAGCACTGTTTTTCAGAAACCTTTCCGAAAAAGCGGGATTAGAGCTGAATATCGGGACAATACTTCTGGTTTACCTGGTTTTACTTACGGTTACACCTTTGCTTCAATATTGGAAAAGCCTGCTGGATGCAGGTTATCAGCGTTCATTTATTTACACTATCCGGCGCCGTTTGTTCAGAAAAATTATTTTGGCCGACTGGTCTCTTTTAAACAGGAAAAGCAAGACCAACCTCCTGCAGGTGCTTACCCATGAAGTTCCTAACCTGGCCGGTTACTTCTATATTTACCTGCGAATGCTTATGTCATTGATTATGGTATGTGCATATATCGCCTGGGCAATTATTCTATCTGCAAAATTTACCTTTATCATTGTCGGAGTGGGAATTCTTCTCTTTATCTTCCTGAGGAGATATATTTTCAGGGCATTTCATCTGGGCGAAGGATTTATTGACTCCTACAGACAGTTGCTGAAATATATTGACGACTTCTGGCAAACCGTAAAAATTGCCAAGGTCCACAGTTCAGAAG
>JAAYJR010000543.1 GCA_012522835.1 Bacteroidales bacterium | reverse complement strand
GAAGCTCATATCTGCATTGCGTTTGTAGCTTACAAAGTTTATAAAGAATTGGAACGACAACTAAATGAAAAGAAGGCAGGTTTAAGCCCCGAGAAAGCAATCGAAATAGCAAAAACCATTTATTCGGTCAAGGTTGTAACCCCAAAGCAAAAGCACAGATTGCAGAAAACAATATTACTGACTGAAGAACATGAATACCTCGCTAAATTATTTGGTTTTTAAGTTGGGTGTCCCAGTGTCGGAAACAGGAGTTTCTTTAATTAATTCTTTATGATAAAACCGAACGACTATTTAAGTATCAATCCCATTGCTTTTGGTTTCTTTTTTACATGGATACTGTTAGTTAGTTTGTATTTATTACGAAAAATAGTTGTCTTATTATAAGGGCTTTAAATACTATGATAAAATACTTGTTCCTAACATCGGCTCCGATTACTTTATTTGCACCATTTCGATTTTCGTATTGCAGGAAACTACAAAATGTCGTTTCAGAATTTCTCTACTGGCAACAGTCATTCCTTCGGTGGCGAGTTCCTTGAAATAAAGCCAAATGAGTTCCTCAAATACTCCGACCGGTTTGATGACCCAATTTTGCCTGGTGAAATGATAACTACCGTAAAGTTTACGCAAGTCTCATGTGGTACGGATCTGCACATTGTACAGGAAGGAATCCCTGATGCCATTCCGGTAGAAATGTGTTATCTCGGATGGCAGGAATCCCTGGAAAAGCTAAAAAAACTAGTTGAGTCTGAAATTCCCGATGCGTGAAGAGAACCAAGGAGAGAAGACGATGACAAGGAATAAATTAATAAGAATGGACAATGTCGGTATCGTGGTAGAATCCCTCGATAAGATCATTTCCTTTTTCACCGAAATTGGGCTGACGCTCAAAGGGCGCATCACCGAGCTGCGGACCCGGCGTGTTAATATCGTTAAACATTCTCCGCTAATGAATGCAAAAATGAAAACATTATGGCAACTACGATATTGGATTTATTAATGACTTTTGATGGTTTTATTGCAGGCGAAAACGCGGGTGGAAATGGTGAAAGCATGGGTAGACAAGGATGAAATGAGTGTAGAAATGCATAAAGCACGGGTTAAAAATGGTTGATCGTATCCGCCTGAGCTTTATTTACGACGAAGGATAAACCTAATCACCCCCTTGCGCCTCTATCCGTCAGTGCATTTGTCGAAAAACCCGGATACCGGAGGTATCCAATGTTTATAGAAACATGAATTTAATCCATGCTGTAATTTGACTCCAGACGGAGTCGAATGAACTCTAATTTCACATGGACTTCGATGGTAAAGGAGGGTAAGATGGTTGGAGTTTGCAACTCATTTTTACACGGAATTATCAACGAAACAAATTAAGCGTTTAGCAAAGTTTCAATATCAAACTTCTTCATTTTCATAAACGCATCGACCACCTGCTCCGAACGTGTTGGATCGCTAATGAGTTTTTCAAGAATAGCCGGAACAATTTGCCACGAAACGCCGAACTGATCTTTCAGCCAGCCGCACTGTTCGGCTTCGGGTACAGCAGAAAGTTTTTTCCAGTAATAGTCGATTTCATCCTGGGTTTCGCACTGCACAACCAGCGAAACCGCTTCATTAAAGCCAAATGCATTATCCAACGAGCTGTCCATCGCCATAAAAACATGTCCGGTTAAGATAAACTGAGCATGTTTTATTGTGCTTTCAACATCGGGTTATTCGGCGGTATATCGCGAAATTCCAATGACGGATGAAGGCTTAAATACCGATGAATAAAAATCAATGGCTTTTTCAGCATTACCGGCCTGTTTTCCAGTAAACATCAGCATTGGGGTAAATTTCTGCCCTACGTCTTCCATTTTTCCCAACGACAATTGCCAGCTTACGCCGTATTTATCCTGCACCCAACCATATTTATCGCTCCACGGATATTTGTTCAACTCCATTAATGCCTGGCCACCTTCCGTTAATTTTACCCACGCATTATCAACTTCCTCTTCAGTTGTACACACCACATAAAACGAAATGGAAGGATTGATGGTAAAATGTGTCCCTCCGTTGAGGCACATAAACCTTTGCCCTGCCGATTCGAAAGTCACAACAATCGGATTTTCCGAAGTAATTTCAGAATGATGAAATAGGGAACGGTAAAATTCCGCTGTTTCCTTTGCTTTCCCGTTAAACCACAAACAGAGATACATCTGATTTTTCATTGTTGTTGTTTTTAAATTTTTTGCATTGAAACAGGGTTTTGCCGGGTGAATATAAGTCGTAGCCAATAAATTCACCCGATGAATTGTCCCCTTAGCTGTTCTACTCCGTTTTAATCAAAAATCCTGATAAAATGGTCCCGAATATGAAGCTTTAAAAGGAATTACTGTTCCTTTTTTTCCGAACAGTTAAACATCCACTTTATTTCGAATTTATCGGTACAGGCTCCATAATAATCGCCCCAAAACATATCCTGAAGTTCCTGCTCCACCTTCCCGCCTTCTGAAAGCGCCTTAAACAGTTTCCGTGTTTCTTCCCGCGTATCGGGTTGCAGATTAATGTAAATGTTATTGCCCATGGTTACACTAAAACCCATTTCTTTTGGAGCATCGGAGCCCATGAGCAAAAAGCCACCCAAAATCGGCAGGCTAACATGCATTACTTTTTCCATAACCGCTTCGGGCATCGCAGGGGCATCATCCGAGGGTGGAATATCTTTAAAGCGCATAATTCCTTCACCGGAAAACTCACCGCCAAATACATTTTTATAAAATAGAAACGCTTCTTCGGTGTTTCCTGTAAAATTGAGATATACATTTACAGTTGCCATAATATAAATATTTAAAATGAACTTATAGTTATTGCTCACAAATCGATTTTAACTGTTCTAGCGCCTTGGGATAGGTTTCTGAAAAATAGGTTTTAAACATCTGGTTCGAATCCAAATCTATTTTTAACAACGTGTTTCCATCATGGTTTTCAAATGTGTAATTCTCGTGTGCTCCGGCCCAATCATCTACTTCATGACCTTCGGTTATTTCCTCACCATTCATGATAATTCCAAGATGAAGAATACTCACAAATTTATTGGGGATGTTTTCTTCAATCTTGCTAACCATACCACCCGTTTTACCATCTTTATCTGTACCGATAAAACGGATTTTCGACCCTTTTAACCACGAGCCTTCAAAATTTGAGGACGGATTAAAAACCGAATTCCATTCGTTAAAGAACTTTTTAACAAGCATTCTTGAATATACAGTCCGGGGAGTTGCATTTATCAAAATCTCAAAATGAATGGTTTCAAGCCGGGCGGGTGTTTCAGCATATTTTTTAAAGTTGTTCAGAATAGCCTGCCAACCATTTTTTTGCATTTCAACCTGATTTTGTGATTCAGCTTCAAATGTTTCGGTGATGACAATTTTATCCTCCTTTTTTTCAAAGTTTATTTTCACTACGCGTCCATCGCCAAGCAATTCTTCAATGTAGTTGTAAGGTTTCACAATGGTATACTCGCCTTCAAAATCAAAACCGAAACTTCCGTCTTTGGCTTCCATTCTCCAGGAGAATTTTCCTCCTTTTCGCAAATCATTTTTTGCCCACGGTGCATGCCAGTCATCTGATGCAAAATTCCAATGAATAATATGCTCCGGTTTTGTCCAGCACTTCCACACTTTTTCAACAGACGCCTTTATTTCTGCCTGAACTGTAATTAGAGTTTTCTTATCTGTTTTCATTGAAAAACTTTTTAATCTTTTAGTTGTTCTTATTTCGTTAGTGTAAAGTTACATCATCAACAGAAATTTGTAAAGTGTGAAAACGACAAACTGAAGGTAAATTACGACAAATTTGTCTTAAATTAACAAGATGAAAAGAATTTCAATATTGGTTGCTAAAAACTCAGTCATTCAGTCAATCGCCGATCCCCAATATTGTTTTGAGACTGTAAACCGGTTCCTAAACGCCAATGGCAAACCGACGATGTTTAAAATAGAACTGGTTGGCGCCGAAAGAGAGGTAAAAATAAATAACGGACTTTATACCATCCATTCCCAAAAATTAGTGACTGAAGTTGAAAAAACGGATTTAGTAATTATTCCTGCCTTGTTTGGAAATATACGCGAGGCTGTGGAATCTAATAAGAAACTGCTACCTTGGATTGTAACGCAATACAAATCCGGTGCCGAAGTCGCCTCGTTGTGTGTGGGTGCGTTTTTGCTGGCTTCAACCGGTTTATTGAACGGAAAAAAATGTTCAACGCACTGGAGATACATCAACGATTTCGGCAAAATGTTTCCCGAAGTAAATGTGCAGCATGGAACCATTGTTACAGAAGAAAACGGAATTTATTCCAGTGGTGGTGCAAATTCATACTGGAACCTGTTATTGCACCTTGTAGAAAAATATACCAACAGGGAAACTGCGGTCCTGACATCAAAGTATTTTGCCATTGACTTTGGCCGGAACAGCCAGTCGTTTTTTGCGATGTTCAAAGGACAAAAACAGCATAACGATGAAGAAATCAGAAAAGCCCAGGAATTTATCGAGAAAAACATTGAAGAGAAAATTACCGTAGGGGAATTGGCTGAAAAAACGGCAGTTGGAAGGAGAAGCTTCGAACGAAGATTTAAAAAAGCAACCCGAAATTCGGTTCTGCAATATATTCAGCGTGTTAAAATTGAGGCAGCCAAACGAAGCATTGAATCCAGCCGGAAAAATATAACCGAAATAATGTTCGACGTGGGTTATACCGATACCAAGGCATTTCGTTCCACTTTTAAAAAGATTACAGGAGTTACACCCCTGGAGTATAAAAGCAAGTATAATAAAATTGAGCTGGAGTAACGCATTTCAAACGCGTTAGTTTTTGGTTTTAGTAAAGGAAGTAGTACTGCCTATAATTGATTGTACTTTTAACCTACAAATTGATTTTCCTCTTCTGCTGCCGCTTTTTTGCTTTCATAAACTTCAGCACAGCATCATAATCTTCAACCAAAATGTTCGACATTTTACCGGTTGGGTTCACTTAATAAATGATACACTTAAAATTTAGTGAAGGTTTCTTTCTTTTTAATCGGTTGAGTTTAGAATTTACCAAGTATCATTTTTCAAAGTAATCTCCTAAAGGAGTTAATTATAAAATCTTTAACCTCTTATAAAGTAAAGCTGGGACCCGAAGCGCACTTTCAGCTTATGACAGAAAGTCGCCGGCTTTTTTGCACGCTTTTTTTTGGCATCAAAAAACGTAGGCGGGCTTTATGAAGCACACTATCAGATGATTCAATTAAATAAAAATTCAATTTACTGGCAGTCAGTCTTAAATTGGGTTCAAGAGGGAAAAACTTCTCCCTTTGTCAGTCAGAAGACCCCGCGCCGCCCTGTCCGGTTTTGGTAATAACCGATCGGCTTTGGATTAAACTGGTAGTATCAGGCCAACCGGGATTAACATTTTCTTTACTACCTATATACCCCGTTGAAGTGTGTTCATATATAGCTTTTGCTAATAGTAGCATTAGGTTTTTTTGACTGTCGGCGTAATCTATGGTGGCTGCTGCCAAAATTGATAAGGATCAAATGCAATTGAGAGATAGGCAAATAAAATGGCGCATCGATGGCGCACCATAAAAAAAACCAGTGTAAAACACTGGTTTTATGGAAGTTCAGATAAACTCTGTAGCGGGGGCAGGACTTGAACCTACGACCTTTGGGTTATGAGCCCAACGAGCTACCAACTGCTCCACCCCGCAATGTAATGTTGTTTTATGTTCTAAGAACCTGGCTGCAAATATATATAAAATTTGACAATGCACCAAAAATCGTTGGTTATATTAAACCTGGTCTGTTATTCTTCCTCCGAGGGTTAAATTTTTGGGTGGAGGGTCATTGTTTAGTGACAACCAAAGTAATCTTGACTGATGAGGCATAAGGTCTACATTAATAATGCTCATGTTACCAAAAGGAATTATAAATCCCGGTTTCCAGTTAAATACATAAAGGGAGTCAGATTCTGTTAATTCATTAACTGGAAATCTTTTAGATGCAGATACATCCTTATCATTAAAAAATAATACCCCCCAGCTGTTATATGAATTATAATATTTTACTGCTACTTTTATTTCAGTCATAGAAGGCCAGTATGGGAACCGGATATTCTGAATCAGCTTTGCAGGCTCAAGAAACCTGAAAAACTCAAGTTGCTCCCATGTCATTTTTGTAAAATCATCTGACGTGCATACTGCACCTCCGGGAAATGCTTTCCATAATGCCAGGCTTATCCTCTCATCTTCTGAAAATATTCCGTTGTCAGTTATATTAATTTCTCCCGGATTATTTTGCCATAATATATTATTGAAATACTGGCTATAATATGTTTCCCGAATCATATTTTTTACACCGGCTTCGTTCCAACCTGCATCACACGAATTGCTTGTCTTAACAATATCTGCAAATCCAATTACAGGCTGAAAAGCAGTACTGTTTGCCATCACAAGGCTCCCATATCCAATTTCCTGGCGGATAATATTAAGTGCTTCTCTTAATATCTGCACCGATGATTTATCCTGAGAATCCATTTTCACCGTTTTGGAGTCTTTTAAGCCCCATTCAAGATAATCCATTTCATAAAATATAAAACCCATTTTCCGAAGTGACTGAAAGACTGTTTTAAGGTATTTTTTCACACCATCATTGCTGGGATCGATTGTATAAAATGTTTCCTTTTCATCAGCCATCTCTAATTTAACCTGGCCTTCGGAATTTTTTATAATCCAGTTGGGGTGTTTTTTTATAAGGTTGCTTTTATTCGAAACGATGAAAGGGGCAATCCATATGCCTGCCCTGTAGCCATGTTTAAAAATTTCACGGGCTGCACTTTCGAGTCCACCCGGCCAGTTTTCATCAGGTTCAAGCCAGTCGCCCGCAACACAATAACCTCTGTTTATCACAATAGTTTGAACAGGCAGGAGTGGATCTTTATCGGAAAGGAAGTATATCTGTTTTTGTAACCGTTCAAATGAATAATTTTCACGATCATTGCTTTTTGATATCCAGTGGTAGCTGGGAAGTGAGTTTTTCCGGGCTTCCGATTTATTAGCTGTCCTGACCGCCATCTCCCTTATAGTTTCATAAGGTTTGTTCCCGGTAAAAAAATAGAGGTTAGGCAGTTTTATATATTCATTTTTAATTTTTGACTGATCCAGTTGCATTGCGGCTTCGAAGAATATTTTTTCCTCATATTCTTCTTTGTCCTGCAGGCGTGTCCGGTGTCTGTGACTGTAAAGTGTGCTTCTTTGAAGGAAGTCTTTGTGATCAAGTGTACCAACAGCGATAGATTCATTTTTGCCCAAAAATGCAAATGAGAGGTAGCTGTCAATAGTCCAGTTTTGCCAAAGGCCACTTTGATCTTTATTAATTGGCATATTTGTACTGATTGGAAATATACCACTAGGTCCTCCTGTCCCCAGTCCCTGCCGAAAAAAGTTGTTAACTCCGAATACCTGTGCCTGAGAAATAGGGTAAAACCACCTGGGTGCCTGCGATAAACCGCTAAACTCTGTCCCAATGGAAAGTGAATCTTCATTGGTCTGAAGATCCAGCATTAAAAATCCGCCTGACAGTTCATAAACAATCCGTATTCCCTTTGGTGAATCTCCGAGGAAAACATTTCTTGACATAACCGCCTGTCCGTTAATAGCAGGCCTGCAATTTTTCAAGATGATCTCTTTTGATATCAGATCATAACTTCCGTTTTCATATATAATCCAGCGGGATCTTAAAAGTTTAAAAGGATCCTGGTCACTGTCTGCAAACAGGTCAACCGGGTTTATAATGACCGCACCTGCAGCTGCATTTCCACACAGGCTGATAAAAGATCTGCGATTTAGTTCACTGGCAGGCATAAGTTAGTTGTCCTTCTATTTGAGCAATGAATATACGTTAATATTTAAACATTCGGAAAGGAAACACAGATAATTTATCTGGTAGTTACTTAGAGATCCTTGCGCATCTGATCATAAATTTTATTTGCAAATATAAAATCGTTCAGTTTTTCATTGTTTGTTTTAAGTATTTCCTTATTAGTTCCTTCCCACCATACTTCCCCTTTGGAAATAAACATAACTGATTCGCCTATTTCCAATACTGAATTCATATCGTGTGTGTTGATTATGGTAGTCATTTGGAATTCTTTTGTAAGATCCTGGATGAGCCTGTCAATTATGGTAGCTGTCTCGGGGTCAAGCCCTGAGTTTGGTTCATCACAAAAAAGATATTTTGGATTAAGGGCTATGGCACGGGCAATAGCCACCCTTTTTTTCATGCCGCCGCTAATTTCACTGGGAAAAAGTTTATAGGCGGTTTTTTCTATATTCACATGGTCGAGGCAGAAGTCAATTCTTTTTTCTTTTTCCCTGGCTGTTAAATTAGTGAACATTTCCAATGGGAAACCAACATTTGCCTCAACCGAGAGGCTGTCAAACAAAGCACCCCCCTGAAAAACCATTCCTATTTCCCTTCGCAGTGCCTTGCGCTCTTTTTGTGATATTTTAACAAAGTTTTTTTCATCATACCATATTTCTCCCTCGTCAATTTCCAGCAATCCAAGTATGGACTTTACCAGAACAGTTTTGCCGGAACCACTTCTGCCAATTATCAGATTAGTTATTCCTTGCTGAAACCTGAATGAGATATCTTTTAATACTGTCTGGCCTTCGAATGATTTATACAGATTTTTTATTTCTATCATGTTAACAACAGCCTGGTTAATATAAGGTCAAAAAGAAGGATAAATATATTTGTATTTACAACTGCATTTGTACTTGCCTTTCCAACCTCAAGGGCACCTCCCTGGACATGATAACCGAAGTATGCAGGTATTGATGCAACAATAAATCCAAAAAACAGGGATTTTATGATTGAAAACGTCACATAATATGGGTAGAAAAGGAATTGTATCCCCTTTAGATAATCAGTAACAGAGATCACTCCGACAACAGGGCCGGTCACTAAACCTCCAATCAGTCCGAAAAACACACTGATTATAAATAAAAAAGGGAAAATAAACACTACTGCCACAATTTTAGGAAGAATCAGGAATCCTGCTGAATTAATTCCCATGATCTCCAATGAGTCAATTTGCTCGGTCACCCTCATAGTACCTATTTCCGAAGTAATGTTGGAGCCTATTTTGCCAGCCATTATCAGTGCCAGCATTGTTGAGGAGAATTCCAGGATTAGGGTATCCCTTGTGCCCAGCCCCACCAGGGTTTTGGGATAAATGGGATTGGACATGCTGTATGCAAACTGGATAGTCATGATGCCACCAATAAAAATTGATATTATGACTACTATCCATACAGAATTCACTCCCAGGTTATCAACCTCCTTAAACAGTTGCTTTAAATAAATCCTGGATTTTTCAGGTCTTCCAAAAACCCGTTTTAGCAACAAAAAATACCGTCCGATATGAAAAAATAGATTCATTACAATATTTTGGTTAAATTTACGATATTAATGATTGATTAAAAACTTTGAATACATGAAAGTAAAATAATATGAATAAAAATTATTGTGTTATTATGGCCGGTGGAGTCGGAAGCCGTTTTTGGCCTCTGAGCCGGAAAGGGCTGCCTAAGCAGTTTTTAGATATATTAGGCACAGGGAGGACATTAATCCAGCAAACATTCGATCGTTTCTCATCATTTATTCCTGTTAAGAATTTCATAGTAGTTACAAGTGTGAGTTACAAAGATCTGGTTCTGGAGCAACTTCCAGAACTTGATGAATCACAGGTATTGCTTGAACCTTTCAGAAGGAATACAGCCCCATGTATTGCATATGCTGCTTATAAGATAAAAACAGTTATGCCCGATGCCAATCTTATTGTCTCTCCGTCAGATCATTTAATAATAAAGGAAGAAGAATTTATCCAACAGATAAATTCAGGCCTCCATTTTGTAGAAAATAACAAAGCGCTCCTGACTTTAGGAATCAAACCTTCACGGCCGGAAACAGGATATGGATATATTCAGGTTAATGCAAAGGTAAAATTTGATCATCTGACTAATTTACATAAGGTTAAAACCTTTACTGAGAAGCCAGACCGCGATATGGCTAAGGTTTTTGTTGATAGTGGTGAATTCTTTTGGAATTCAGGTATTTTTTTATGGTCCTTATCATCAATAATTGATGCTTTTGATAATTTTTTACCTGATATATCTCATCTTTTTGCCAGTGGCTTAAAAATGTATAATACTGATAATGAAATGAACTTTATTAATAAGATCTATTCTGAATGTCAGGGAATATCTATAGATTACGGGATCATGGAAAAGGCGGGAAATGTTTATGCCCTTACCGCCGATTTTGGCTGGAGTGATTTGGGAACATGGGGATCTCTGTATGATAATAAAGATAAGGATGAGGAGGGTAACGTTATTAACGGTGAGAATGTACTGACATATGATACTAAAAATTGTATTATTAATTTGAGTGACGAAAAAGTAGCAGTGCTTCAGGGGCTTGATGGTTATATAGTTGCTGAATCTAATGATACCCTGATGATTTGCCGTAAGAATGACGAGCAACAGATCAAGCAGTTTGTTACTGATGTCCGTATTCAGAAGGGAGATTCACTGGTGTAGTATTTTCGGATCCTGATAATTTACATATTATCTAAGGGATTATCCGGTTTTTCAATAAGGCTTCTGCAACAATCAGATCTTCCGGATAAGTGATTTTTATATTTTGACGGTTTCCTTCAACCAGGTTGACAGGGGTGCCGCATGACTCTAATACAGTGGCATCATCAGTGAAGTTTTCAGAATATTCCTTTTGGTAGGCATTTTTGATTAAGGATACCCTGAACGTCTGGGGAGTCTGAACCAGGAAAAAACGGTTCCGGTCGGCGGACTTGTTATTACCCTCAGATATCTCCCTTACAGATTCAGATAAGGGTATCACCGGAAGGGCATTACCTTTTTTTACAGCAGTCTCGTAGCAATGTTCAATTGTATTTCGTGATATTAACGGCCTTACTCCGTCATGAATAAAAACAATTCCTTCACTGTCAATAAGCGATAAACCGTTTTTCACTGAGTGAAATCTTGTTTGGCCTCCAGAGGCAATTTTATGGGCAATTTTAAAATGATATCTTTCGCAGAGTTCTTCCCATCGTTTTGAGAGCTTTTCGGGCAGTGTAAGTATTAAACCAATATTTTTGTCGTAAGAGTGAAATGCATCTATTGTATGCATCAATACCGGCAGTCCGTTTAATTCAAGGAATTGTTTGGGGATGTCGCTGTTCATCCTGCTTCCGGTTCCACCTGCCACAATTAATGCATATTTATTCATAACTGATAATATAAATTAGTAATTATCCGATAAAATTACAGTAAAATCGATAAACTGCTAAAAAAAATTGGAAAATAGGGTTACCTTTTTTACTTTTACAGTATCTAATTATAGATGACCCATATTTTTTTATCTTCCCGATGAAAAAATAGCCCCGGTTAGTCCTTTTACCGGGGTTTATTTTTTTTAGTACCCCATAATCTATTTCCATCTGTTTTTAAAACTGATCAATAAGTTTTTCTATTTTTACATTACATAAAATAGGGGACAATGATCAGGAGAGTTGTATTGTGTATAGGAATTATTGTATTAATATTCACTCAGGCTAAGGGACAAAACCTTCAGCTTCATTATGATATGGGTGAAGGAAGGGGTTATTTCACATCAACAGTTGAGATGTTCAGGCCTGATAAACTTGGGAGCACCTTTTTTTTTATTGATATGGATTATAATTCAGGAGATATAAAGGGTGTAAGTCTTGCTTACTGGGAAATAGCCAGGGCAATTAAGCTGGGGCAGACTCCTTATTCATTTCATGTTGAATATAACGGAGGTTTTTTTCAGTATGAACCCGGCAGCTCCTTTCAAATTGACGACTCTTGGTTAGGGGGTGTGGAGCGGTCATGGAATTCTTCTGATTTTTCCAGAGGGATTACCCTCCAGGCACTTTATAAATATATACGTGAGAAACATGATGCTTCATTTCAGCTTACTGCGGTATGGTACTGGAATTTTTTAGATAATAAGGTATCGTTTTGCGGATTCGCTGACTGGTGGAGGGAGGATTCATATTTTGCCAGCAAACTTACAAAGTTTGTTTTTCAGGCTGAACCCCAGCTTTGGTATAATATCTCAGGGAATTTTGCTTTTGGTACTGAGGTGGAGGTGGATGTAAATTTTGCCGGTATGAAAGGTTTACATGTGATGCCTACTGCAGGAGTCAAAGTTACTTTTTAAAATTTTTCTTAATATGGTAAGCAAGTTTTTTAATCTGAAGGGAAATAATACCACTGTTAAAACGGAGATACTGGCAGGTATAACAACCTTCATGACAATGGCATATATCCTTGCAGTAAATCCTGATATTTTGAGCGCTGCAGGGATGGATAAAAATGCGCTATTTACCGCAACTGCCCTTGCCGCATTTGCAGGTACATTAGTGATGGCATTATTCGCACGCCTTCCTTTTGCCCTAGCACCGGGAATGGGTTTAAATGCCTTTTTTGCATATACTGTAGTTTTAGGGATGGGCTATAACTGGGAATTTGCCCTCACTGCAGTTTTTCTGGAAGGTATAATTTTTCTTGCTTTGACCCTGTTTAATATCCGCGAATTAATTGTAAACGCAATCCCACTTTCAATGAAACATGCAGTTTCGGCAGGAATAGGATTATTCATTGCATTCATCGGACTGCAAAATGCCGGAGTAATTACAGCCGATGAAACGACGCTGGTAAGGTTAGGAGACATGGGATCACCTGCTGTATTAATATCATTGGGTGGTATTATATTGATTGCTTTTTTGCTTACCATGAAAGTTAAAGGAGCGCTGTTATTGGGAATATTTGCAACCACTATTGCCGGCTTACCGTTTGGAGTTACAGTAATGCCTAAAGGACATTTGGCCGGCTTGCCTCCCTCTCTGAGTCCTGTTTTTTGCAAATTTGATTTCTCCCAGGTATTTACAGCAGATATGTTACTGGTATTATTCACTTTTTTGTTTGTGGATATGTTCGATACGGTAGGGACCCTGGTAGGGGTTTCTTCTAAAGCAGGTATGCTTGATGAAAAGGGCAGGGTACCGAGAGTAAAACAGGCCCTTTTTGCAGATTCGGTCGGGACAATGGTGGGGGCAGTTCTGGGCACAAGTACCGTTACTACCTATGTTGAAAGTGCATCAGGAGTTGCCGAAGGTGGTAAAACAGGACTTACCTCACTAACTACTGCCGTTTTTTTTATTATCGCCCTCTTTTTTGCCCCATTATTTACAATGGTTCCTCCGGCGGCAACAGCAGGAGCACTTGTTATGGTAGGCTTTTTTATGATGTCCCCAATCCTGAAGATAGATTTCGATGATTTTACCGAAGCTATTCCTGCTTTTATAACTATGGTTATTATGCCTTTAACTTACAGTATTGCAGAAGGAATTGTTTTTGGCATGATCTCTTATGTGGTACTGAAAATCCTTGCAGGGAAGATCAGGGATCTTTCAATCGTAATGTTAGTGCTGGTAATTTTGTTTGTTATTAAGTTTTTTATTTGATAATTTGCGTGTTAAGAGTAAATTTTATAAGAAATTTTTTGATCTTGTAGTGACAAAATTGAAACTGAAAATCAGCTGAATTTTTTAATTAAACTAAATCAATAATGGAACGAAGAAAATTTATCAGGGATTTAAGTTCCTGCGGAATTTCCCTGACAGTTGTCCCGGGTATAGCAGTATCCGGACTTGGACATACTCCTCCCAGCGATAAGCTAAATATCGCCGGAATAGGTATCGGAGGCAAGGGAAGTGTAAACCTGAGAAATATGGTTGAACAAAACATAGTGGCTTTATGTGACTGTGATTTTGATTATGCTAACCGGGTTTTTGATACTTATCCAAAAGCGAAGAAGTATAAAGATTATCGTGTGATGCTCGAAAAACGCAAAGATATTGATGCAGTTGTTATTGCAACACCTGATCATACACACGCTCTTCAGGCAGCTGCCGCTATGGAGCTTGGGAAACATGTTTATGTTCAGAAACCACTGACTCATACTGTTTGGGAATCGAGGTATTTAACACAACTGGCCAAACGTACCGGGGTAGTTACACAGATGGGAAATGAAGGCCACTCGAATGATACAGTATATGAGGTTGCTGAAATTGTCCAGAGTGGCTGTTTAGGTGTTATTAAAGAGGTCCACGTATGGACTAACAGGCCTATCTGGCGTCAGGGAATGCCCAAGCCTGTAAAGAAGGCTGCGGTTCCGTCAACGCTGGATTGGGATCTGTTTATTGGGCCTGCAAAGATGAGAGACTACAGCCCGGAGTATCATCCCTGGATCTGGCGCGGTTGGTGGGATTTTGGCACAGGGGCCCTCGGGGACATGGGATGCCATTTACTGGATGTGCCAAATTATGCATTGCAGTTGGGACCACCAATTGCTTTTCAGGCAAGCTCTTCGCTTGTGAATACAGAGAGTGCGCCGGTGGCTGCCAAAGTGAGTTACCTGTTTCCTGCAAGGAAAAATTTACCATATTGTGCCTTGCCCGAACTGGAATTAACCTGGTATGACGGTGGATTAATGCCGTCAAGGCCTTACGATTTGCCTAATGATGCACCTATGGATCCGGGCGGTGGTTTTTTATTTGTCGGATCTGAAGCAACATTGATAGCGCAAAGCTACGGAGGAAACTGGAAAGTTTATAAAAACGGTTCAGAAGTAAAACCTCAGACAAAAGTTGATCTGGGAAGGATCCCTGATAGTCCACAGGGCGGAGGAAGACATGAGATGCATTTTGTAAATTGCTGTAAAGATGGTGGTACACCGGCATCAAATTTTGAATATGCAGGGCCATTTAATGAAATGGTGGTAATGGGCAATCTTGCCGTAAGGCTGCAATCACTTAAAAAGACATTATTGTGGGATAGTGAAAATATGAAAGTTACAAATATAGGAGCTGACGAAAAGATAAAAACTACAAATTTGCTCCCATACTCCGACGATATTGTTACCAGGAAAGTAGACAGTGCATCTAAAGTGCCTGTTGAATGGAATGCCCTGGAAATGTGTAATGAATGGATAAAACATCAATACCTGAATGAATATAAATTATGAAACAGATAATATTAATCACGGCTGTACTGTTTTTTTCTTTTTTTGTTAACGCACAGGATAATCAGCTTAGTCCTGAAGAGTTTTCAGAAGGATGGGAGTTATTGTTTGACGGGGAGACATTAAAAGGATGGAAAGCCTATAACGGTGATGCCCCTGAAACATGGAAGGTAGATGAAAACTCAGTTTTTTGTGATGGCAGCAAAGGTGGGGACGACATAATGACTGTTGAAAAATTTGGTGATTTCGACTTAAAGTTTGAATGGAAAATTGAAGAAAAAGGTAATAGCGGAGTTATTTACAGAGCCAGGGAGGGGAAACAATGGAGCAAACCGTATCTTACAGGCCCGGAATATCAGGTTTTTGCCGAAACCGATAATTTCAGCAAAACATCAGTTGGCTCTGTTTATGATGTTTATGCACCTTCGGATAATAAAAAAGTTAATCCTGCAATGCAATGGAATACAGGAAGGATAAGAATATCTCATGGTTTGTTAACTCACTGGGTGAATGGCGAGATTGTAGTTCAGTGCATGCTATATTCTGATGAATGGAATGCCAGGGTTGCAGATTCTAAATGGAAGGATAACAAGTATTTTGGAAAATCACCCTTCGGGTATATTGATTTTCAAAATCATGGTTCTAAGGTCTGGTTTAAAAACATAAAAATTCTGAGGTTATAAAATTAGCAAGACTTTTACCTGTTGCAAAATTTGTTTTTATTATTTTTGTGGCCGGAATCATTCCGGTTAAACAGGTGTTTACCGGAAGCATAACCGATTCATTACTTTAGTTGTTAAATAGACTTTTTAAGGTAATGAATCATTCAGATAAGTCAGGGTCGTTAGTTCAGTTGGTTTAGAACGCATGCTTGACAGGCATGAGGTCACTGGTGCGAATCCAGTACGACCCACATGAAAAATAAGGAGTTAGATGAAAGTCTGACTCCTTTTTGATTTTTGGGTTAGATATAGGTGCGTATTTGACTTAATAATTACATAAAAGATTATATCTTGACCAGATCCCTGATTGCTCAAGATTATGGTTCCAGGTTGTTTTCAAGTTCCTCAAATTCTTCTTTCTCCTGATTGAGTTTATTTTTCATTTTTTTAACTCTTCCTGTTTTCAGCGTTTGGACACCCTGAAAATTTTTCTTGATAATGTTATATAATTCCTGTTGCTTTTCATCCATTTTCAGCAGCTTGCTTTTTGTATGCTTTGAATCTGGAAGGGTATACGTAATCTTATACATGTTATGGGTGAGTTCAGCCGCCTTTTGCAATGATAAAGTTGACTTTTCCTGGTATAAAACCCGTTCCAGTTCCTTGTAAACACAGTATGCCCTTCATAAGTATTCCCTTCGAAAATATAATAACCGATAGCATATCCCCCTAAACCAACCAAAAGACCAATAAAGCTTTGCGGGTTTTGATGCTTCCCATCCTTGGAAAACCCCGTTTTACTATGATCATCTTCATCACTGCATTCAAAATACAGCATGGTCATATTATAAAAAACCACACTGATATTTCCATTTAAAACATTTAGAGTATGGGTAAGGAAATCTGCTCAACCTTTTCCTTTAGCTTATCCAGGAAACGATAAACAGCATCAATATCGGGCATTACTCCCTGATACCGGTATAGGTAATCAATGGTTTTAAGTTTACTTAAAGGAAAAGCCAGGCAGGATATTACCAAGTGACGGGAAAAAATCTTCTTTAATTGCATTAAACCCGCACAGCCAAAAAAATTTAAATAATTCTCCGGAATAGTTTGTGTGTATTTCCCCATTGTGAGTAAACATTCCACAATGCAAACTATCAATTGACAGATAATAAAAAGAGACATTTTTTTGATCCGCTTAACCAGATGATAAGCAGACATGAACAATGTCCTTTGTTTTTTTGTTTAAACTTTGGCATATTATTCACAGAGAGTATATGTCATTAGAAGGTTTTAAAAAGTAAATAAAATGAAGAAAAAGGAGCAATCCAGTGAACTGTTAAAAACAACATTATCTCTGATTATTGTTGTTTCGTTAAACACATGAGAGAAATTTATGAAAAAAATAATGATATTGGATATCAATGGATTTGAAGAATCAGATTTACCCGAACCTAAAAGGAACTTGTATGAGGTGCATTAATAAATAGCCTCTTAATTAGTTCATAGTATTTAAAAATTAAACATTTTCAATACAATGAATGTTTTTATCACAGGTTCAAACTCAGGATTGGGATTTGGACTGGCAAAATATTATTTGGGGAAAGGAAATAAAGTATACGGGATAAGCAGAAAAATAAATTCTGAAATAAATAGCCGTGGCAATTTTAGTTTTTTGCTCCAGGACATATCTGATTTCAAAGAATTAGAAATTAATCTCGTCTCATTTATCCGGGGTGTAACAAAATTAGACCTGGTTATTTTGAATGCCGGGATTATGAATGAAATAAAAGATTTAAAGGAAACCAGTCTGGAAGAGATAAAGAAAGTTATGGATGTAAATGTTTGGGCAAATAAAATTATTATTGATACACTTTTTAATGAAGTAAAAATAATTAATCAGATAGTTGCCATATCATCTGGTGCATCTCAGAGCGGATCGCGGGGGTGGAATGCTTATTCGCTTTCAAAGGCCACCCTGAATATGCTTATTAAACTCTATTCAAAAGAGTTTGAAGAGACTCATTTTTCCGCTTTGGCACCAGGACTAATAGACAGTAAAATGCAGGATTACATTTATAATTTACCAGAAAAAAGCGAATACCCGGTAGTTGAAAGACTCAAAAAAGCAAAAGGAACTGAAAAAATGCCTTCTCCGGAAAAAGCAGCAGAAATCGTTGCTTCCGGAATTGAAAATGCTAAAAAATATCAAAGTGGTATTTTTCTTGATGTAAGAAAATTGTAAGTGACATCGTGAAACATAACCGTGATGAGGAGACATAACATACATGTATAGCATTGGACAGGTTAAGGATAAACATTAAAAGGTGGGACAAACAGATGATAATCTACCTGTTCAGTGAAAGTGATGTAACAAAAATTGATAATAAAAACATTTAAAATTAAAATTCTATGAAAACAAGAAATGCACATGCACTTTGGAAAGGGAACCTGAAAAATGGTACAGGAACATTAAAATTAGATTCCTTAGAGAGGGAATTTCAGTACAATTTTGTTTCAAGATTTGAAGAAGGAGAATTTACGAATCCGGAAGAACTTATTGCTGCTGCACATGCAGGTTGTTTTTCCCAGGCATTTTCAATGCTGTTGACAGAAAAAGGTTTTGAGCCGGTTTCTATTTCCACGACTGCAAAAGTAAAACTGGTTAAGGTGGAAGATGGTTTTCGGATCAGTGAAAGTTTTTTGGTTACAGAAGCCGATGTTCCCGGAATAGAGGAAAATCTTTTTCAGGAGATCGCTCATATAGCAAAAACCAATTGTCCTGTTTCCCAGGCTCTGTCTTCAATAGATATTAAAATGGAGGCCAGTCTGATCCAATAAAACGGACAAGTACCTAAAGGAGCAATTGTTGAAGCCAGAGAATGGATAATGGAATATTCTATTTCAATTACACTGTGGCATATTTTTTTCTTGTAATCTGTATTGATAACAGCAAAAAGAATAATTATGAATTTAAAAGAGAAAAAATGTAAACCTTGCAGTGGGGAAGAGGAAGCCTTAAAAGGTGATGAAATACAAGTTTTATTCAGACAGTTGGCAGAAGGATGGGAAGTATTAGATGATAAGAAGATAAGAAAAACTTTTTCGTTTGATAATTTCAGAGAGAGTATGGATTTTGCTCAAAAAATTGCAGATATCGCTGATGAAGAAGATCATCACCCCGATCTTTGCGTTCATTACTCCAATGTAGAGGTAGAGCTGAGCACTCATAAAATAGGGGGGTTGTCTGAAAATGACTTTATCCTTGCTGCTAAAATAGATAATTTATGATCTGCTAAAATGAGAATTTTATATCATTTTGCAGCGGTTGGTTCTGTTGCTGAGGAAAAATTATGCAATTTCCGGGTATTTCTATACACATTTTTCAAAACAACTCTCAAAATTCTTCTTTGACAATTGATTTTTTATCGATATGCAATTTGGGAAGAATCTCTTCCAGTAAAGTGAGCATTGGCGGAGGACCACATAAATAAACATTTTTATGAATGCTGTCTATATGGGTTTTAAGAAAATCTTCAGTAACAAAACCATGCGCATATCCGGCCGTCTCTTCATCAGATAAAATGTTGACGAAATTATCGCCTAACATTTTTGAAAATTCCTCCTTCAGTATTATATCCTTTTGTGTTTTATTCGCAAAAATAAGTTTGTTTTCTCCCTGTTTATTTTTTGAATACAAATACCTGAGGATGGAAATAAATGGTGTGATGCCGGCGCCTCCTGCGATAAACACACCTTCATCCTTATATGTAATTGCTCCGAAAACATTATGCAGGATCAACTCATCCCCTTTTTTTAATTTCAGCAGTTTATTAGTTACACCTTTTCGGCCGGGATATGTTTTTATATAAAATTCAAGGTAATCATCATCAGGGAGGGAAGTGAATGTAAAAGGTCTTTTTTCTTCCTTCCAGTCTTCCATGTTTAATGAGACTTCGGTTGCCTGTCCCGGAGTGAAATTGTATCCATGCGGCCTCTCGGTTACAACTCTCAATACATCGTGATTGATGCCATAAATCGAATTAATTCTTACTATATGCTTTTCCATATCTGGTATATAAAAATATTTCTGACTAATTTGATATACTTTCCTGATAAACCAGAACTGGTTTATGAAATTGCGTAAGAACGCTTTTGGTCTCACTGCTGCTGAAGATATCCTCAAAAAATCCCTTTTTCTCTTTCAGAATAACCAACAGGTTAATATCCTTCTCCTTTGAATATTCCATAATTGCACTTACCATATCTTTTTTTGACTTAAGGCAAAAATCCATATTTTCAATTCCGGTTTCTTTGCTCATCACTTCACGAAAACCCGCCCACTTCAATTTATCCCCGAAATCAAGATGTTTTTCATTATGAAGAATGGTAATATTGAGATTATCAGAGCTTTTCAGCAATGTAAACAGATGTTTTAAAGAATTTATATCCTCAGGATGATAATCAGATGCATACACAACATTTTTTATTTCTGTAATCCCGGTTTCTTCAGGAATTACAATTGCGGGACAATCAACATGTTCAATCAGATTCGGATAGCCGACCATACCACCGGAAGCTTCTGAATAAGTTTGATAATTACTTAATAAAAGCATCACGTCGGGGTTTTTCTCAACTTCATCCTGCACCAGGCCTATACGGTTTAATTCTGAGATGTGTATTTCAAAAGGAATTTTCACTGAATGTTCCTTTATATACTCAGCAGCAATTTCCCTGATCTTTGCTTCAGCAACTTCATACTCTTTTTTTGCATTTTTTTCAATGGAAATAAGCTGTGGATCCACAGGTCCAACCGCACCAACCATAAATGTTTGCCTCATCCAGTCGAAATCAAAAACATAGACTATTTTCAGATTTCGTCCGGAGAGGTTACTGAAAGAGAAAGCATAATCAATAAGGCCTTTAATGTTTTTATACGAATCGAGTAATAATAAATTTGTTCCCATAATATTATCTTTTTGTAATTGTTATTTTTATGGGTATGAGACAGGAATCGCACATGTTAAATATTCCTGTGTGATTTTCCGGTCATGCCCGTTTCAATTATTGAATATATTTACCCCTTACTTTTATTGTTGGAGTTATAATGTTTCCTTTCCGGATTAATAAG
>JAAYJR010000402.1 GCA_012522835.1 Bacteroidales bacterium | reverse complement strand
TCATATTTTTTAGCAGATTCCCAACTGTCTTTATATAGCTGTTTATAGTTATAATTTTCGTCCTGCTCTATTCCTGCCCCTATCATGTCAAATGAATACTTTACCCACTGCATAGCCTGATTGTATTTTTCCTTAACAATATCTTTATAGCTGAAAGAACTGGTATCAATATTCAATGCCTTTAGCCTGTTAATCTCGTTGTTATAATCTTCTTTGGTTTCCACATTGGCAATTAAGTCTTCTTTAATATTTTGAGCAGTTCCGTAAGCTGGTGGCTTGCCTGTATCAGTGCTACTGTCTTTACCTATTGATTTAAACTTTTCAAACGATTCAGGGTCAGCCAGCCACCTCTCATAATCACTTGAAGGTTTACTCCCTGCTGTGCTTGTTGTACTCATACTGAATCCGTCTTTAGTGTAAGTCAGTTTAATCCCTGACTGTTCGGCATTTTTAATCATTTTGGCTATATCATTCAGGTCATATTCTTCTTGAATCGGCTCAAGTACAAAAGACTGTCCGCCTTTATCATTGACAGTGCTGGTTTTCACCTTCATATTATTAGCTTTCATAAACTCATTTAAAGCGTCATAATCAAGTTTATCCCCTTCAGGTATATCAATCCCCTGCTGTCTTAAAAAATCAGCCCTCATATCCTGTGGTAATTTTCCTGCCCTGTCCCAAGCCTGTGCAATCGGATCAACCTGTTCCGTTTCCGGATATAATGTATCCCTGATATCCTTTGCAAGGTTAAAGTCGTCTTCAAACTTTGCCCTCTGGTCTGTAACTCCCTGCCCTAATATCTGGTTTAAAAACTGTGTTGCAGCATCACCTAAAGACCTTTTCTTTTGCAATCTCTGCTCAAATAAAGAAAGGGTATTATCCCAATTGACCTCTCCAGTGGGCAAGTCCTGAACAAACTTCATCAGTTCGTTAAATTCGCTTATATCGGGTATCGTTTTCGATACAGTTCCCGTCTGTGCTGTTGCTGTTTCGGGCTTTTCCTCTTTCATGGGAGCAGTAGCAGTAACAACTGATTTGCTTTCCAGCCCGCCTGTCATGATTTCCTTCTTCTGCACCATTCCCGCCTCATCAGGCTGTTTCAGGTCAAGTCCGCCTGTCATCAGCTCTTTCTGTTGAAGCATACCCATAGCCTTATCAGCAAACTGGGTAGCACCTTCAACATCTATCTTGTCAGCAGGTGGATTGATGTTTTGCAATAGAATATCGGTCTGCTGGTTTTTAGCCTTGTCTATATCGGATAATGCAGCCTGTTGCCATTCGGTATCCCATTTCTTTTCCTGCCATTGTTTGTAGTTTTCCACAATAGCGGCTACAGTTCTCATTCTGTCCTGAAATATGTCATAAGGAGATTGCCCCGCTGCAAAAGGACTTCCTAACTGGATTATATTAGCCATAAGTTCACCTTCTTTACTCTTTTTTGCTCCAGGGCCAATCTATATCAAGACTTAAAATACTTGTTGCATAATCAAACAGCCCAGGCTGGTAATACTGTTCAGGCATATAATAAGTTCCATAATTTGCCATAGAATTAAGTCCGCTTAACTGTGTTCCCAATTTCTGCACCTGTAAAGCCTGATGTCCTGCCTGTAAATTGGCATTGGCAATCTGTTCCTGATTGGCTATTTCAGTATCATAAGTGGCAAGCGGGGTCATAAGTGAAGTTCCACTTAATGCCTTGCCTGCTACATCAGGCTGATATTGTGCATATCCCAAAGACTGTGATACGGCATTACTCATTCTGTTTCTTTCACTTTCGTAAAGGCTTCCCAGTGTCTGTAATGTCTTGGCATCTGCTATTGCCCTCATTTCACCTTCTGCTTTTGCCCCGACAGTAGAGGCAAGAGTTCCCCTTGTAGACTGCCCGTGTCTCAATACATCTGCTGATTTCTGTGTTGCTATGTCCGCTTCTTTTCTTATCCCCTCATAATAAGGAGAAGTTAAAGGGTCATACTCGCCTGATAAAGTTTTTTGTATTTCACTCAATCCAGATGAATAAGCAGGGTTTTGAGTCGGGTCTTTGGCAAGTCCTGTCAGTTGTTCCAGTAATCCCATTCCCTGCCCTAATAACTGCTGTCCTTCTGCCCCTAATCCCTGTAAATTAACCTGCGGAGCATTACCGCCGCAGCCACCGCCGCAACTGCCACTGCTACCCAAAAGCTGTTGCATTTGTGCTATCGCCCACTGGTTAGTTTCGTTTTCAAGCTGTATCGGCTGTTGGTCTGAAGTTTCATATCCGCCAAAAAACCCAGGTTTTTTTGATTTTTTCTTTTCTTCCTGCTGGTCGGGATAACCGTATATTGTCGCACCGCTTTCGGTTGTTCCTATTGGTGTCATACAAGCCATTTAAATCACCTCTTTCTCAATGATTGCGTCAGTCTGGATAAATCCGAACTTTCTCTGAAAAGCCTCTGGAAGCCTTCTTGTATTGCCTGTTATTTTCTTTATTCCAAACTGTTTGCATATCTCATATAAAAACTTCATTCCTTTTTTCCATAATGACGGATAATGAGGATCAATCCATACCCACTGGATATATAAAACGCTGTCTATATACATGGGAGAAGATGTTACAGATAATATTGTGCAGGCAATCATATCACCTATGCTATTGTAGGAAACAAACGGGAATATCTTCTGATTAAAAAACCCTGATTTTAGATAGGTGTAATATCTATCTGTATCTGTAGTGCTGTCCCACTCTTTTAACTTCCTGCATATATTTGTCAGGTCATTATGGTTATAAGTAAGATAAAATTCTAACGGTTTTAATTCCATTATTCTAAATCCTTTATCCTGTTCTCATGGTCTGATATATCGCCATACAGTGTTATAATCAACTGCTGTAAGGCAAGGTTATACTGTCTTACAATCCTTTTTAACTCCTCGTTTTGTACATTGTTTTCATTGGGTAAATTCGGTATGGAAGGTGTTATTCTCGGCATTATCTCTCCCCCTGAACGATAAACTTAAAGATTGTCCCTAAATATCTAAACACATTATTGCCCATAAACTTGATTAAAAAATGTCTTCCCAGTTCATCAGGTGCTAAATGGGGCAAAACAACATCATCATCACCTGTCAATGACAGAGTTCCAATTTCCCGCCATGTGGTTTCATGGTCGCACTTTATTGAAACAGTAATATCCCCTGCATCTTCTGTCCTGAAATAATTAAATAAGTCCAACAACCTCTTTTTAAACACAAGCGAATTGCTTTCTGATAAATCTGTGGCTATAACAAAATATGCGTCATAAGGATAGTCAAGGTCATTATTCTCATCACCGTGCAGTTGTGAAACATAGCCCGAAATATCACCTGTAAGCGTAATTAAAGTATTGCTCGGAGTATCACCTGATGCCGCTGTTTCCACTGCTATCCAGTCAGTATAGGTAGTTCCCCTTGCATTAGTGGCAAAAGCCCTTATCCAGTAATAGGTGTTTGAGCTAAGGCTTTCTATTGCAAGGTCAAAATCCCCTTCCTCGTAACTCCCAAGACTTTCGGTATTATTCCATGTAGCAACTTTAGTCAGTCCGTACTGGAAGCCTCTCTCATCAATAAGAACTCCGCCGTCATCTGAAATAGTTGCATTGGCTGTAAATTCATCTGAGAGAATATCTGTTGCATTATTAATAGTAATAGTCGGATACTGTGCTAAAGTAGTATCATCATCACTGGAATAAACATCAGAATAACCGCTGTTAGGTGCGCCAGTCTTGTAACTCCATGCCCTGTAATAGTAATGAGTTACCCTGTCTAATCCTGTATCTGAATAACTGTTGCCTGTGCCGAAATAGACCTCGTCCCCGTCAGCAACAGAAGTCGGGTAGCTCCCAACTTTGCGGATTATTTTAGTCTTTTCCGCCCCAGTGCCTTTAGTCCATGTCAGGTTAATCTGTGAGTCATCAACAACTGTACAGGCAAGCCCAGTCGGGGGATTTGGTTTGGTCATAAATGTAACTACATCACCATAGCCGTAACCTTTCGAGTTATGAGCATAAGCCCTGTAATAATATTTTGTTGCGGGAGTTAATCCCGTAAGTGCTTTTGAGAATGTTCCCGCTGCATAACTTCCGCCTGTATCTTCCTCTTTGTCATCTGTTACCAGCGGATTGCCAGTAGTGTTGTAGCATATTCCTCTTTTGTCGGCATTTTCAACCCCAACATCAGTGATTTCCCCATTACCAGTAGCTGTTGTTTCTTCAACATTTGTTGCTGCATCAGTATCTACAAAAGGAATTGAGTCATAATCAACAACTACATACAACTGGGTACATCTTACATATAATGAGCATAAAGCCTGTAATCTTACTCCGATAAACAGGTTATCAATATCGTTCCAAGTCCATGCCAGAGATGTATCAGGGTTGGTAGTCCATTCTGCTGAATAAGACCGATAACCGCTTGACATATCTGGTTGGAGTTTAGAGTAATTAGCCCCGCCAATTCTTATAAAAGGAGTGGCATAATCCCCGTCAATACCGCTACAGACTGCAACAACAGTAATCTTGTTTATAGTACCGCCGTGTATTAAGGAATTATGATTGGGAATATAAAACGTGTAACGCATGTCAGCACTACCCAAAGCATAAGCAAATACTGTAGTAGTGCTACCATCGGAAACTACATCATCAACTTGTTTATAATAATTGTTGCTTCCTGAATAATCGGCACTCGGTCTTAATATTAATTGGCTCATTTAATCACCTTACACATAATAATCACAAAAACACGAAATATTAACATCTTTCATCAAAAGCCATACCCCGTCTTTATAGACAACTACATAATTGTTCTCGTTGCTCTCAACAGGCAAAGCCCACATCATTTCCTTGTAATCCCTAACATAAGCCCCTCTTACCTTGTCGAGGTGGTCTGGTTGTATCTTGTCTAAAATCTCGGTCTGTATCGGAGCAGAGATAGTTCCAACGCCTTCCTGCTTAATCGTGTTATCACTGGCAAGATAGTACAAATTACCCTTGTCATCATTGACAACCGAGTGCATGGCAAGAAGCCCGAAACTGTCTGGTATTTCGTTATAGTTAAAGTATTCAGTACCGGCAACAGGAAAGAACTGGACTTTCCCCCTGTCTTTGAAAATATACAAAATACTGTTGTAATAACCGAAACCCTTTATTTTCCCCCTCTGCCCTATCCCGAAATAACCAACTTCACTGCCTGATACAAAATCCTCGTCATTCAAGGCACTGATATACAATCCCTGTGCATACCAGCGGGCATCCTGGTCTAAGTACGGATAAGCAATAATCAGCCTCGAATAATATTCTTTGGCAAACTTAGCCTTAGTGATACAGGTGCAGATATATATTTTTTCCGTTGCAGCGTGTGTTATTGAGAGATTGTCTACAAGTGTAACACTTACCCCTGCCTGAACAGTATTAACCTTGCCTACTTCCTCATTAGCATTACCTTTGTCAATAATAATGACATCCCCAGCCTCAAGCCCTGTGGTGGCTGCTACATTCAAAACCTTTTGTGATGCAGCACTCTCGGCATCCACTGTAGTAACTTCTGTACTGTAACTTACCCTTACCCCGTATGGTGTGTCTAAAGGTGTAACACTTCCAGTCCCGCCCCAGACTAAAGGCAAATCGCTGTTGGGGGTCAATACAACCTTGTCGTTGAATATACAGTAATCCCATGTATCAGCATCAGTGGCTAATTCGTATTTCTCATCTAAAGCACTTGCTGTAGTATTCCAGTGGTAGATATGTTTTTTCGTCAATACCAGCAGATATAAGGTATTGGTAGACTCTTTGATATAGGGAACAAGATTCATTACAGGATTTCCGTCAGGAGTAACCACTGCTGCATCATTCTTGGTAAGGTAATAACTGCGCATCGGTCTGCGGTGTATCTCCCCGTCTGTCAGCACAACCTTGTCGCTGTCAGGTGTTACTGCCTCATTCAACAGTAATGACGGCACATTTTTAATTACTCCCTTTATCGGATTAGAGAATATTCCGAATGAAGTTTTAGCCATTATCTCTCCTAATACAAATCCTTATATGCTAAAGATTTTCTTTCTCTTTTTACCAGCGGTCTTAACAACGGATAGTCAATTCTGGAAAATATATTGAAATAATTGCCTGCATCATCTTTTAATTCCTTAGACAGACAATAATAAGCCTTAGTCAGCGTATAAAGGGCATTTCTGAATATATCTGAATAGTATCGGTCTATATTATCCACTGCATTGACTTCTTCATCATCTATCGTTTCTGATTCGGGTACATAAGCGTTGTAGTGAAGTGTTGCAGTATATTTATCATCGGCAATCGGGTAAGGATACCAGAATCCCCCGTGCATGGCAAAACAGGTCGGCTCGTCCCTGTCATCTTCATCTGTCCTTCCCGCAATCCTTTTTCGGTACTGATGCCATGTGATTTCCTCTAACGGCTTTTCATCTGTCAGGTGGATTGTCATTAACTTCCTGTAATCAGAAGGAAGGGAATAATAAACAGTTCCTGCGGTAACAGATACAGTTGCCTCTATCCAGATAAAGTCATCAGTAAGAGAGATATATTTCATAGCTGATAGAATATGCTCATCTATATCTGTTTCATTTCTGTTTAATTCGCTGTTTAAATGTGTTAAAATAGCGGCTTTGGTTATAGCCATATCATTTACCCCTTATCTGGTTAATACATAATTGACTTCAGGTGAGCCTGTCCCCTGGTCTACAGGTGTATCGCTTGTTCCCGATTGCAGTTTTATATATGGCAATCCCGTTAAGGCATCTCTGATTTCCCCGTTCATGGTAATAACCTTGCTTGCAGCAACACTGGCTACACTTACATCACCAACATCATCAGCTACAACCACATCATTGAATGTTCCGTCAGGGGTATCACAAGCCTTAAAGGTTATAGCGGCAGTAACCCACGTCGAGGGAAGGAATAAGGCTATATCCTTGTAATGGGCTTTATCTATCACATTTGACAAACTTGCCATACATACCTCAACAACATCTTCTGTGCCTGTTTGTGCAACTGTTTCAGTAGCATCATGGGTAAAGGCTAAATCCTCTACCATAGTCAAAGATACGCCAGATTGAATGCTGTTAATGGTATAAGTGGCTTCATGGTCGCCCCCTTCATCAACAAGCACTTCTTCCCCTGCTACAAAACCTGTAGTGGCAGTAACGGCTAATACTTTCTGGTCAGCAGCACTTTCGGCATTAACAGTAGTGTCAGCATCAACAGTATGGTTATATGACAAATTGGTTTTAGACACAATCTTTACCCCTGCGTCAACGGAGTCAATAACAAATTCTTCTTCCCTTGCTGTGCCACGCCCGATAATTACCCTGTCCGCTGCGGTAAAATTAGTGGTATCCGCAACGGGAACATCCTTCTGCCCTGCGGCTGCGTTATCGTCAATGGTGCTTCCTGTGGAATATACAGTCGGGAAGGCTATACTTCCCCTAACAGTCATATCATGGTCAGGAGTTCTGTTCATGATTTAATCACTTCCTTTTCTCTAATCTCCTTCAGAAGCTCATCTTTCTTGCGGTGGTATGTATCTATACCGAGTTCTTTGGCTTTTGATACAACTTCCTGATATTTGACAAGTTTAGCCACTACTTTCCCGCCCTTTTCCTTTATCAGCTTTTCCAGATACTCCTTCCGTATATTTTTGTAGTTGTTGCCCAACTCCATATCTATACCCAATTCCTTGCCTTTTTCCATTAATTGCTGTCCTTCTTCGGTAGCCTTCCAGTCAAGTTTCTTCGGGAACGGCTTATCGCTGAATTTATCAGGGTGCTTCTTCAGTTCCTCGATTACCTTCGGATCGTCGGTATCACATACCCCGTCTACAAATACGCATAACCTTTTCTGGGAGAGGATTTTATCCCCTTCCTTAATCTGCTTGATTACAGAATTGGGCTTGCGTGTTATTTTTGAATAAAATCTCATTAATTATCACCTTCTTAAAATAAAGTTAGGGGCAGTTTGCCTGCCCCTGTGGATTTATACAAGTTCAATTACCTGCACGGTAGCAGCGTGTTCGCTAGCCAGTTTCTTGTTTGTTGTAGGGGTGAGGGTCAAAACAATAGTACCTGAACTGGTCAAAAACCTTGCTACATCCTCAATCTGGAAAGCGGAGATGCTATTTGTTGCAGCGGTAAAGGTCTGTGCATCAGAAGCCCAGAACTCACTGCCCGCACCTAAAGAGCAGGTAATAGCTCCCGCATTACCTGCTTCGGTTACCAGTATCAGTATTTTCCGTCCCGCTTTAGTCGGGGTAAAAGTAAAATCCTGTGCTTTACTTGCAGTTGTTTCAGTTGCGGCATCAGCGGCAAGGACTTTTACTGTATTAACTTCTAAAGTTACATTGTTACAAGATACAGCCATGATATTTCTCCTTTCAAAAACTTAATGGGGAGCAGAAAGCCCCCCTCTGATTTAGATTGCACTTTCAATACTTTCAGTGAACAAACCTATAGCTAATTCATTCGGTTTGACAACCTTTGCCCCGTAAACATGAAGCCCTTTAAGAGCATCTCCGAACCGTCTTTCAGGTTTATAGGCTTCGGTTTCAATAATCTGCTCAGCATAGGCAACAGCCCCGTAAGAGCCTGCAAG
>JAAYJR010000073.1 GCA_012522835.1 Bacteroidales bacterium | reverse complement strand
CGGATTAGCCGTCCGGATACTGGTATGGATGAAATTATGGATATGATTGCCTGAGCAAACACACAATTACTGTCCGTCGCTGTTATTTTCCGGGCCGGTTTCGCCTCCTTCTGCCGGTACACTTTCTCCTGTTTTCGACACTGGGACACCCAACTTAAAAACCAAATAATTTAGCGAGGTATTCATGTTCTTCAGTCAGTAATATTGTTTTCTGCAATCTGTGCTTTTGCTTTGGAGTTACAACCTTGACAGAATAAATGGTTTTTGCTATTTCGATTGCTTTCTCGGGACTTAAACCTGCCTTCTTTTCATTTAGTTGTCGTTCCAATTCTTTATAAACTTTGTAAGCTACAAACGCAATGCAGATATGAGCTTCGATCCTTCGTTGTAATCTATGAAAAATAGGGCGTATTTTTAAATCATATTTTGATATGCGAAAAGCCTTTTCAATTTTCCATAAATGCCGGTAGCTTTCAATTATCTCTTCTTTCGTAAGTGTAGTATTGGTCAAATAACCTTTTAATCCATCCCACTTTGCATCAAAATTATACTTGTCAAAATTAATGCTGACTTTTATCTCTCCTTCAAGTTCCAGGTATTTGTTATATCCTCGGTTATTAATGTTGGCCTTGGTCAATTTACCTGTTCTGATTTTCTTTTCGAGTTTTTTTAACCCTCGATCCCGATTATGCCGATCTTTTTTTGCCCTCCTTTCAGAATACCCAATTACCAGCTTTAGCCCATCATCCTTTTCTATAACCTCACTTTGTCCATTATCGAGTTGAAGTGACAGTATCCTTTCTTTAACCAAGTTAGATTCAGCTTTAATTCTGGCACCCAGAATAAATTCATAACCTTTTTCATTCAAAATTTTAATATTGTCTTTTGAAAGCAAACCTGAATCAGCTATAATTACCAGTTTACTCAAGTTGTAACGTGATTTGAAAGCATCAATAACCGGGCACATGGTGTGTCCTTCAAATTTATTACCCTCAAATATCTCATAAGCAAGCGGATAACCATCTATGCTAACCAATAATCCCAGCACTATTTGTGGATTCTGATGTTTTCCATCCTTGTTGAATCCCGTTTTACGTAGTTCATCCTCATTATCAATCTCAAAATAAAGGGTAGTTACATCATAAAAAACAATATTTATTTCACCGCCCAGTATTTTACAAGAATGGTCATAACTAATTTGCTGTACCTTTTCTTTTTGTGTTTTATGAAGTTTGTCCAAATAACGGTAAACCTGTTGTACATCAACCGGGAAAAACTGGTATTTGGATAAAAAATCTGTAGTTTTCAACTTACTTGCAGGAAAAGATAATCTGGCAATCACTAAATGGCGGAATAAAATATCCGGTATTGCGTTAAAGCCAATCTCATCAAATATCCGGCCCAATAATAGCTCTGTGCCCTGTACCGTAATCTGTTCAATGCTGTTCAAAAATTGTTGTGCCAATTGCTTTTCATCGGTAAAATCAATCTCTATCAGACCAAGCCTTTTTTTTATCCATTCCCTGGCATCAGATTCAAGCCTGGCTACTTCTGCAGAATTGGAACTACTACCTATAGTTTTTAGTAGTTTGTATTTCCCGGTGCTCT